>DEIV01000049.1 GCA_002352665.1 Flavobacteriaceae bacterium UBA2765 | reverse complement strand
TAGGAATTATATTTTATGATAACACAACATGATAACAGAAAATGAAATAGCAAAAAAAGTCTTTGAGTGTGCATTGAAAGTGCATAGGACACTTGGTCCTGGTTTGCTAGAAAGTGCCTATGAAGAATGTCTGTATTATGAATTATTAAAATCCAATTTAAAAGTAGAAAAACAAAAACCTTTACCTTTGATTTATGAAGACGTTAAAATGGAAATAGGATATCGGGTTGATTTATTAATTGAAAATAAGTTTATTATAGAAGTGAAATCTGTTGAATGTTTAAATGATATTCATTTGGCTCAAATATTAACCTATCTAAAACTTTCTGATTGTAAACTTGGAATGCTTATCAATTTTAATGTAACCTTAATAAAAAATGGCATAAAAAGAGTAATTAATGGTAGTTTATAATAAAAAAATTAACCACGAAGAACACAAAGTGCATCATGGAGTTCACTAAGAAAAAAAGAATGAATTATTACGTGCCGATTCCTAGTGTACCTTGTGAACTGCCCTGGTGTACTTTGTGGTAAAACATTGAATTACGAAAGCACTCTTGAATTAATTAAAACTATTTTCTATAGCGTACATAAGTTTAAAAACAGCATAATTAAAATTCTTACATTCCATATTAATAAATAAAAACACATGAAACTAGACATAATAGCAGGAGCCCGACCCAATTTTATGAAAATAGCTCCAATCATAGAAGCATTAGAAAAAGTAAAAGATAAAATTCAATACAGGTTAATTCACACGGGTCAGCATTACGATAGAAAAATGTCGGGTAGCTTTTTTGAAGAACTGGGCATACCGGATCCGGATGTGAATTTGGAAGTGGGTTCCGGTACACAGGCAGAGCAAACGGCAAGAATTATGGAGCGTTATGAAGCCCTACTGCTTAAGGATATGGCTGATTATTGTTTGGTAGTTGGTGATGTAACTTCTACAATGGCTTGTTCTATAGCGGCAAAAAAATTGGGTGTTCATGTGATTCATGTAGAAGGTGGTATCCGTTCTAATGACATAACCATGCCAGAAGAGATCAATAGAATGGTAACTGATGCTATTACTGATATTTTTTATACCACTTCTGAAGTGGCTAATGAAAATCTAAGAAAGCTGGGTCATGACGAAAGTAAAATTAGATATGTGGGGAATACAATGATTGATACCTTATTAAAAAATATGCCTCGTTTAAAACAACCTCAGGTATGGGATGCATTGAAATTACAAGAAAAAGGCTATTTTGTAATGACATTGCATCGTCCGGCCAATGTTGATGAAGAAGCCAAGCTAAAAGAGCTTATTGATGAAATTGTAAAAGGAGCTAAAGACTTAGCAATTGTTTTTCCTGTACATCCTCGAACAGCAAAAATTTTGAAACAAATTGGTATTCAGGCTGACAATTTACATATGATTGAGCCCTTAGGCTATTTGGAGTTTAATTATTTGGTAAAACATGCTTTTGCTGTGGTAACCGATTCTGGTGGAATTACAGAAGAAACAACGGTGATGAAAGTGCCTTGTATGACTTTACGTGATAATACCGAGCGTCCTGAAACAATTACCATAGGTACTAATGAGCTAGTAGGTACCAATCCGAAAAATGTAGCACCCTACATGCAAAAATTACATGATGGGAAATGGAAAGTAGGAGAAATTCCGCATTTATGGGATGGAAATACAGCTAAAAGAATAGTAGCAGATTTATTGACAATTAAAGATTTAAGTTAGCCTGTTCTATTATACAAATTTAATTGGTATTAGAGCTTAACCAAGGCAGATCCCGAGTGTTCGGGAGTGGAATCTGTTAAATCCGTTATGATGGTTATGAGATTCTTCACTCGCTTTAAATTACAAGTAACCAACTATCATCCATTTGCTCGTTCTGAATGACAGTTAAGCGAGTGTTTTGCACTGAACATCAATTGTCACTAGGCAGTTAGTTTATCACTACCTTAATGGTTACACATCGTATAAATTTTTCGATACATTTTCTTTTTGGCTGTCGCTTTTAAGAAAACACTCGAAGTGACCTAGATTTACCTTGTCAGTTATTGTGATGCCCAATAAATTTATCGATTATCTCAAACATCATGCATCGTATCGAGAACCTGCCAACTTTTTCGTAATTTTGCCTTTAAACCAACATTGTTAAGTGAATCTTACCAAACTCAAATTAATCTACCATACCGTAAAATACTTACGCTTTAAACAGGTTTATTATAGGCTGTATTATGCCATTAGAAATAGATTTTTTAAAAAAAACTACTCTAAAAAATTAACTACAAAAGTAGAACCTTTATTTTGGGAAAATAAAATATGTTATGCTCCATCTTATTTAGACGACAATACCTTTAACTTTTTAAACATTAATCATCAGTTTAAAGAAGAAATTGATTGGAACTATAATGGTTATGGAAAATTATGGACCTATAACCTAAACTATTTTGATTTTTTAAATCAAAAGAAAACATCTGGTGAAACAGGTATTTCTTTAATTGAAAATTATATTGAAAATGATACTTTGTTAAAGGATGGTAAAGAGCCCTATCCTACTTCCTTAAGAACGATAAATTGGATTAAATTTTTATCCAAATATAAAATTGTTAATGTAAATATCAACCAAGCATTATACAATCACTATCAAATTTTATTGCATAATTTGGAATACCACATATTGGCAAATCATTTATTAGAAAATGCTTTTGCATTGTTTTTTGGTAGTTATTACTTTAAAGATAAAATTTTAGCTCAAAAAGCTACTTCTTTGTTAATAATTGAATTGAATGAACAAATTTTAAATGATGGAGCTCATTTCGAATTATCACCTATGTATCATCAAATTATATTACATAGATTATTAGACTGTATCAGTCTCATGCAACAAAATGATTGGGATGAATTCAAAACCTTATCAGTATTATTTAATGAAAAAGCCATAAAAATGCTATCGTGGTTAGAAAGTATAACTTTTACCAATGGGGATGTTCCCATGGTTAATGATAGTACTTATAATATTGCATTAACTTCAGAACAATTGTATAGTTATGCCAAGCAATTAAATTTGCAATGGTATACGATACAGTTATCAGATTCAGGATATAGAAAATTTGTAAATTCAAATTTTGAAGTATTTATGGATGTCGGACAATTAGGTATATCTTACCAACCGGGCCATGCACATGCTGATACTTTTAGTTTTGTTTTACATGTAAATAACCATTCCGTTATTGTAGATCCGGGTGTATCTACTTATGAGATTAATAAGACAAGAAAACAAGAACGTTCAACGGCTTATCACAATACAGTGACTATAAATGAGCTAAATTCATCACAAGTTTGGTCTGGGTTTAGAGTAGCTAAAAGAGCTGAGGTAAACTTGATTGTTGATAATCCATCTAAAATTATGGCATTGCATAATGGCTATCCCAACTATAAACATACTAGGTCTTTTACTGTAGAAAATGAAAGTTTTATTATAGAAGATCTAATCTCAAACAAAACAAATGCGAAGGCTCACTTTCATTTGCATCCAGATTGTGAACTAAAGATTGATGATAAAAAAAATATAATTTTTGTAGATAATGTTGAGTTTAATTTTTTAGGAGAACAGACTTTTACATTAGAAGAATATAATTTTGCTAAGGGATTTAATAGTACATTAATTGCGAAAAAAATCGTTGTTTTGTTCTCTGAAAAATTAATAACTACGATAAAAGTCAATAAACAATGAAAATCGTATATTTCTATCAATATTTTACAACCCCAAAAGGGTCTTATGGCACTAGGGTTTATGAATTTACCAAACAATGGGTTGAGCAAGGACATGAAGTTATTGTAGTAACCAGCGTATATGCTAAATCAGATATTAAGGCGACAAAATTTATTGAAAATCAGAATATTGATGGTATTCAATTAAAAATAATCAATGTAAAAATTGATAATAAGCAGTCATTTTTTAAACGAATTTTTACCTTTTTGGTGTATAGCTTTTTTTCAGTGTACTATGCTTTTACTTTAAAATGCGATGTTGTAATTGCTAGTTCCGGACCGATTACTGTAGGTATACCAGGCTTAATTGCTAGTATTTTTAGAAGAAAGAAGTTTGTTTTTGAAGTGCGCGATTTATGGCCGGAAGGACCAATTGAATTGGGAGTTTTGAACAATAAATTGATACAAAAATTATCATATACTTTTGAAAAATGGTGTTATAAAAGATCAAGTTTAGTAGTGGCATTATCGCCAGGAATGCAACAAAATATTTTAGATAGATTTCCTGATACTAATGTTATTTCTGTAACCAATTCAGCCAATATTGATTTATTTTCGACTCCCAAAAAACCAATTAACCATCCGCAATTGGCAGGAAAAAAATATGCAATTTATACCGGTAATATTGGCGTGGTCAACAACTCAGAGTTGCTATATAGAGCAGCTATTAAATTAAAAGAATTGGAGAGAAACGATATTAATATAGTGTTGATTGGTGATGGACAGTTAAAAGCACAACTAAAAAAGAAATCAGAAGGACTTGACAATATTTATTTTTTAGATTTAATGCCAAAAAATGATTTGGTAAATTATGTAAAAAATGCTTTTGTATCTTTAATACCATTAAATAATACACCCATGTTAGCCACGTCATCACCTAATAAATTATTTGAAAGTATGGCGGCTTCTGTACCTGTTATCCAATCAACCTTTGGTTGGATAAAATTAATGCTAGAAGATACTCGGTCTGGCTTTACGGTAAGTGCTACTGATGAAAATGAGTTGATTGAAAAAATGATTGAATTGGCCGATAATGAAAAAATGGTTAAGGAAATGGGTGAAAGAGGCTATGTTTTTGCAAAATTAAATTTTGATAAAGATATATTGGCTCAAAAAATGTTAGATGGTATAATAGAAGTTTATAAAGAAAAATAGAGCTATGTTAACTTATCTAATTGTTATTATTAGTCTTTTTATATTAGCCCTTTTATATTTACGACTAGCTGATCATTTTAATATTATAGACAAGCCAAACCAACGAAGTTCACATACAGACCATACTATAAGGGGTGGTGGTGTTATATTTTATTTGGCTATAGTATTTTTCTTTTTTATCACAAAATTTGAATACACACCGTTCTTTTTAGCGGTTACTTTAATTGCTTTGGTAAGTTTTATAGACGATTTGGTTACGCTTGGACCAAAAGTAAGACTGATAGCTCATTTTACTACAGCATTTTTGTTATTATGGCAACTTACTTTATTAGGAAGTCCTATCTGGTTATTAATACTTATTTCTATAATAATAGTAGGTTTTTTTAATCTCTATAATTTTATGGATGGCCTTAATGGTATGACAGGTTTGTATAGTATAGTTGTTCTGTCCGGGTTTTTATCGATTAATTTAAAAGAACAGATTGTAAATTCTGATTTGATTATTTATGCTTTATTGGCCTTAGTAGTTTTTGGATTCTTTAATTTTAGAAAAAAAGCCAAATGGTTTGCCGGCGATATAGGTAGTATGACCATGGCCACTTTATTGTTTTTTCTGGGCGGAACATTTATGATAAAATTAAACGCTCCAATTATAATTTTAATAATAGTGGTTTACGGTATTGATAGTACTATTACTATTTTTTTACGAATGTTGCGTAAAGAAAAAATAACAGAAGCTCATAGACATCATTTATATCAAAAATTTGTAGATGTAGCTAAATGGAATCACCTAAAAGTATCCGCGTTATATGCCTTGATTCAATTGCTTATTAATATTTTGATTTACTTTTTCTATACTGCAGATTGGGCTGTACAATTTTCGATTATTTTTTCGGTAATTATCATCTTTTTATTAATCTATTTTTTTGCCATCAATCACTATAAAAAAATAGAAAATAATATTTGATAATATTCATTTAGAATTACGACCTTTGTATAAAGGAAAGGTAACATCAGATGCTTATCTGATTAATTATTTAGAATATGCTAAAATCTTTTTTTTTAAAAGGTGCTAATGCTACAGTATCACGATGGGTTGTATTGCTAATAGATGTATCTATTGTTTTACAAACATTTTTTCTAGCTTATTTAATTCGCTTTAATTTTGTCTTAGATTTTCAAAACCAACATTTTCTTTTTCAAATACCTGTAGTAGCCATATTAGCATTGGTAAGTTTTTTGATTGTTGGATCTCATAAAGGCACCATACGACATACTGGAATTAAAGATGCAATTAATGTTTTTTATGGTACTAGTATACTATTATTCATTTTGGTAATTATTGTCCTAATACATCGTGAATTTGATGTGTTGGATAGGTATGCACCACCGCTTTCAGTAATTATTCCTCATTTTTTATTAAATGTTATTGTATTAATTTCGAGTAGATTCATTTTTAAAAGATTAATTTATAGAATAGTTACGGAATATAAACCACCAAAAAACACTTTAATTTATGGTGCTGGTGAATCAGGTTTGCTAACGTATGCTACTATAAGCAATAGCATTAATAGTCATGCCAATATTGTTGGTTTTATTGATGATGATAAAAAGAAAAGAGGAAAAAAATACCATAGAATTAAAGTATTTCTATCTGAAGCGATTACTAAAGATTTTATTGAACAAAATAATATTGAGGACATTATTGTTTCTATTCATAATATTAAACCAATTAAGTTATTAGAAATTGTTGATAAATTGATTCCGTTACCTGTAAAAGTAAAGGTGGTACCACCAATAGAGCAATGGATTGATGGTGATCTAAATGTAGGACAACTTACAGAAGTTAAAATAGAAGATCTATTGAATAGAACGCCTATAAAAATTAATAACCCTATTCTCCAAAAAGAATTAGATGATAAAGTGATATTAATTACCGGTGCAGCGGGTTCTATAGGAGGTGAAATTGCACATCAAGTTGCCACTTATAATTATAAACAATTAATCTTATTAGATCAAGCGGAATCTGACCTTTATGATGTGCAACAAAGTTTTCATAGAAAAGCGTATAAAAATTTCAAAGTAGAGGTTGCTGATATTAGCAATGAGCAACGCATGAAAGAAATTTTTAATAAATATAAGATTGAATTGGTTTTTCACGCGGCCGCTTATAAACATGTACCTCTTATGGAAGAAAATCCTTATGAAGCAGTTAGGGTAAATGTATATGGTACACGATTAATAATGGATTTAGCATTAGCTCATGATGTTGAAAAATTTGTGATGGTCTCTACAGATAAGGCTGTAAACCCAACCAATGTTATGGGAGCTACAAAAAGAGTAGCAGAGGTATATGCCAATTGTCTGAATACAGAGCAGAAAACTAAATTTATAACTACACGCTTTGGAAATGTACTTGGCTCTAACGGATCAGTAATTCCATTATTCAAAAAACAAATATCTGAAGGAGGCCCTATTCAAGTAACCGATAAAGAGATCACCAGGTATTTTATGACCATTAGTGAGGCCTGTAGCTTGGTTTTAGAGGCTGGTGTTATGGGTAAAGGTGGAGAAATCTATGTATTCGATATGGGAGAATCGGTTAAAATATTCGATTTGGCGAAGAAAATGATTCATTTGTCAGGTTTAAAGTATCCTGATGATATTGATATTAAAATTATTGGTTTACGTCCGGGAGAAAAACTCTATGAAGAGTTGTTGAGTAATGAGGAAAATACAATTCCAACATACAATGATAAAATTATGATTGCTAAAGTAGATGAATTGGATTATGCAATAGTAAAGAAGAAGATCGTCGAATTATCTAAGCTCGATAATATGGATAAATTTGAAATTGTAACGAAAATAAAAGATATTGTAAAAGAATATATATCTAATAATTCAGATTATGAAAGGTTAGATTAATACCTTGACCTTTGTTTAAACTGTGCTATGGTCAATTCATACCTGTTTACTGCTTGGTAAAAATTTATTTCTCCCGGTACGGTTTCATAATTTCTTACAAATTGAAATCCGACTTTTTTTAGAATTTTGTTTGGTGCGAGATTTAACGCGTAGGGTTCGCAAATTATTTTTTTTAATTTAAACTTAGTAAAGTAAATAGGTATGGTTTGATTTAAAAAGTCAAGCCCTAAACCTTTTTTTCTTTTTTGATCTTTCCAAAGATGTAAATGCATAGTTGCGGTGTTTCCGTAATCAATTTTATTTATATTGGAATGCCCAATAGGCATACTATTGATCTGCCATATTATATAATAGAATTCTTTATCCTCTATATGTTTATCAAATTCCTGGTTTAATTTTTTAATCCATACTGTTCTCGTAGGTAATTTACTTTTTTCTGCTCCCATACCTTTAAGAAATTCAGTATCTGCATTGATAAAATAATCAACAATTAATACTATATCGCTCTTTTTCATTGTTCTGACTGAAATATTCATAAATTTTAATTTAATTAACTGATTGTCCGTAATGTGACATAATTGGTTCGTTACCCTGAACTTGTTTCATGGTCGCGTTCAACAAATAGCTGTAAATCAAACAGTAATGAGATGCTGAAACGAGTTCAGCATGACGTTACGCTATATTATTATTATTTACGGATATACATTTTAATTATCAATATTTACCCGGTCATTGTTTGTGGATGGCTGAGAAATTACTAGAAAACTTAACATTTTTTCAGAGGTATTGGCTATATAATGTTTTGTATTAGCATCTATAGAAATACCTTGATTTTCCTGTATTAATTTTTTATTTTTATCAATATATAATGTGGCAGTTCCTTTAAGAATGAAAAAGAATTGTTGAGCATTAGAATGAAAATGTAATTTTTCTTTAGTTCCAATTGGCATTGATTCTAGTTTTATTGATAATTTGTCATTGTCAAGAAAAACCCAACTGTCACAATCATTTCCCCATGTATAATGTTTAGCATTGCTTTTATTGATCATTTTTATTAAATAATGGTTTATAAAAGAATTGAAATTTGGAGTATAGGTCTTTACACTATAGACTTGCAATATAATTATTTTTTAAATTAAGCCTACAAAAATTATATTAGTCCATAGACTAATATTTATCATTTATTAGTCCACAGACTAATATTTATCATTTATTAGCCTACAGACTAATATTTTTTATATATTTGTAGTATGCAAGCCGTCATAACAGGAGACTTAATAGACTCTACCAGCTATACACTACAAGAATTAGATACAATTCTTAATACCATTAATGCCGAATTTGAATACTTACGTGTTGCTTATCAAACCGATTTTAAAATCTTTAGAGGTGACAGTTTTCAAGGTGTAGTCTTAGACCCAACAATAGCTTTAGATTTAGTAATTACTATAAAAACAGCTATTAATAAAATACCTAATAAACATAAGAAAATTAGTGGTTTAACAGATTTTAGAATTGCTATCGGTATTGGTAATATCAATTTAAAACGCGACTCTATCTTAGAATCTAATGGCGAAGCTTTTCAATTTTCAGGTAGAACCTTAGATACTATGAAAGGGGATTATCCTCGTTTATTATTAAAAACAGCAGATGAAAATTTAAACGATGAATTTAACGTGCATTTTGGTCTGCTGGACAGTGTAACCAGTAAATGGAGTGTGGCTTCGGCTGAGGTAGTATATTATTTGCACAAAGGAAAAAAAGAAACGGAAGTAGCAGAAATTTTAGGTATTAATCAATCGGCCGTTAATCATCGTAAAAAAGCAGCCAATTGGGATGCTATTGTACTCTTGTTAAAACGATATAAATCCGTTATAGCCAATTATAAATAATGGAAACTAATCTACTTATTTTACTACAATTACTATTGGCACATGTACTGACCGATTTTGTGTTACAAAACGCTAGAATGGTCAAGCATAAGCGTAATTATAAGGCCAAATCTTGGGTATTATACGTTCATAGTGCCTTGGCCGGAATATTGACATATATTATATTACAAGAATGGTCTCAATTTCTAGTACCCTTAGTAATAATGATCACTCATTTTTTAATTGATCTTTGGAAATTACATCAAAAAAAGGATAATATAAAATATTTTATCATTGATCAAATATTACATATAATTATACTTGTTATAGCTTGGCTATATTTAATTAATGGCTTCTCTTTGGTAATACCGGAAATACAAAAATTCTTTTCATCCGTACCGCAACTCGCAATTTTGATAGGTTATTTATTGGTTACTTTTCCAGTAGGGTTTATTATTGGAAAAGCCACAGAGCGATGGCAAGAAGAAATTATTAGAGAAGGGGGTGGGCAAAATAGTTTAAAAAAAGCAGGACGATATATAGGTGTTTTTGAACGAATATTGGTTTTAACATTTATATTAATTAATAATTTTGCGGCTATTGGCTTTTTAATAGGAGCAAAGTCCATTCTAAGATTTAGTGATACTAAAGGGGCAAGAAAACAAACTGAATATGTATTGATTGGTACATTAATGAGCTTTGCCATTTGTATTATTATAGGCTTATTAATCAATCATATACTAATCAATAATTAATTTGCTTTTAATGCTTGTATATCTCTAGAGCTAGGTTCTTGATACAATTCTAATTCAAAATAGGGGATAGCGGCAATAAGATGTTCGAAAATATCAGCCATAATATGCTCGTAATTCACCCATTGTTTATCCTTAGAAAATGCATAGATTTCTATAGGAATACCTTTACCATTAGGCTCTAAATGTCTAGTCATGATGGTCATATCTTTGTTCAAAGCAGGATGGTTATTGAGATATAAATCACAATATTTTCTGAAGAGACCAAGATTGGTTTGATTTCTACCGTTTATCATTAAAGCAGTATCTATACTATTATCAGCATTATATTGTTCGATATCTTTTTGTCTATGTTTTATAAAAGAACCAAGAACTTGAATTTTTGAAAACTTTGCTAAATCTTCATTTTTTAAAAAATTTACACTAGTGACTTTAATAATTAATGCACGTTTTATTCTTCTACCACCACTATCTTGCATACCTCGCCAGTTTTTAAAAGAATCAGAAATTAAAGCATAAGTGGGGATAGTAGTAGTGGTTTTATCCCAATTAGAAACTTTTACAGTCGTTAAGTTAATTTCTGTTACATCACCATCAGCACCATATTTTTCAACACTTATCCAATCGCCAATTCTAACCATATCATTAATAGAAACCTGAATACTGGCGACAAATCCTAAAATGGAATCTTTAAAAATTAACAATAAAACTGCAGAAGCAGCTCCCAAAGTAGCTAGAAAGGTGATGATACTTTGTCCGGTTATCTCAGAAAACATAAATAACAGACCAATAAACCAAATGAAAATAATCAATATTTGAGCGTAACTATCTAAAGGTTTGTCTTTAAAATACTCTTTATGTCTTAAATAATTTATAGTGGATTTAATAAGACTTCTAAAAATCCAAATAATTAGAAAAATTAAATAGACATCAGTTGCTTTTAAAAAGAAGTTTTTTAAGGAGTCAAAGTCAGAAAATATAGTAGGAATAATAGCCCTCAATAGAAAAAAGGGAATAATATGAGCAATGTATTTAGGAAAATTACTCTTTACTAGAAAATCATCAAAAGTAGTTTTTGTTCTATTGGTGAGCAATTGAAATACTTTGATAATGATTTTTTTAATGATATAATCAAAAACAAATAATAAAACTATGATCAGTATACCGTTAATTATTAAATTGAAATTTAAAGCCATGCTTTCATCCATGCCACTTTCAATCAGCAAATTATAAAACCACTTAAAATAAGTATCCATAAAAACCAAATTATGATTAAACCCACACCATGTGCTAATCCCGAGACATCGGGGCTAATGAGGACTAAAATATTATGTTGACAAAGGTAGATAAAATGAACTACCTTGGCTTATTATCGCTGATTTTTATTGTAGATTTGTACAATTAAATCATATTATTTTATGACTCATAAAACTCCAAAAAATAAGATTTCATTCCAACATACTTTTAAGGTTGATACAAGTCATATTGACATAAGAGGGCATGTAAATAATATGGTGTATTTACAATGGACACAAGAAGTTGCTTATATGCATTGGGATATTTTGGCAACTGATGAAATAAAAAAAGATATCATGTGGTTTGTTATAAGGCATGAGATAGATTATTTAAGCCAAGCTTTTGAAAATGAAATCATTACTGTATATACTTGGATAGAAGAGGCTAAAGGTGTAAGAACTACTAGAATGTTTAGTATATATCGTGGTGAGCAACTCCTTGCAAAGTGTAAAACCATTTGGTGTTTGATAGATGCCAAAACACAAAAACCTAAAAGAATTTCTAATGATATTTTAGAAATATTTACCAAGGTAAACAGTGATGATATAAACTAAAAAATTCAACTACTCGTCTGTAAATCTTTTGCTACTTTCTGAACATCATCTAATACTCTAAGTAAATTTTCACTCCATAGTTTACTTATTTGACTTTCAGTATATCCACGTTTAACTAATTCAAGTGTTACATTAAAGGTTTCAGATGCATCAGACCATCCCTCAATACCACCGCCACCATCAAAATCGGAGCTAATACCTACGTGATCAATGCCTATCAATTTGACTAAATAATCTATATGATCTACAAAATCTGAGACATTTACAGCCGAAGGTATATTTTTCATAGTAGCCAATTTTTTTATGACTATCGGTTTTGCTTTTGCTACATTTTGATAATATGCTGTTTTACTTGTCTCATCTAATTGTTGAATCGAATCGCGTTTTAACCATGTAAACCCTTGAGATTTATATACATGTTTATAGATACCTTTTTCAAATGCACTTCTCTTGTTATTCTTAATTTTATTTACATACGACTTAAATGCTACGGTCTGTACAACGCCACCTTTCTCTTTTATCAATTGCAACACTTCATCAGTTAAGTTTCTACTGTGGTCACATAAAGTTCTGGCAGATGAATGTGAAGCAATTACCGGAGCTTTAGATAGTTGTATCACTTGTTTATTAGCTTCAATAGACGGATGAGACAGGTCAATCATAATGCCATAGGTATTCATTTCATTAACCACTTGTTTGCCTAGATCACTTAATCCATTATGTAACCAAACATTATTATTCTCACCGGTGTTAGAGTCGCTCATCTGGCTATGTCCATTGTGTGCCAAAGACATATATCTGGCTCCCAAATCATAAAATTTCTTTACATTGTTTATATCTGTACCTATAGGATAGGCATTTTCAACCCCAATCATAGCTATTTTTTTACCGGAAGCATTAATCCTCCTCACATCATCAGAGCTTAAAGCCAGCTCAATTTGATCTGGTGCATATTCCTCAACTAATCTGTGAATGGCATCAAATTTGGCCATCGCATTGATATAAGCATTTTTATAACCACTTTTATTGAGCTGTCCTTGTTTGGTATACACAATAAACCAGGCCACATCTAAACCTCCTTCTTTCATTTTTGGTAAATTCACTTGGCTTTCTATGCGTTGCGTGTAATTTTTAGCACTTGTAAAATTATTGACATTAATATCTGCATGTGTGTCTAATGTAATAACCCGTTCATGTATTTGTTTGGCTTTGGTTAATAAGTCTAAAGTATCTAGTTTAACTGTTTCTTTAGTTTTAGCTAATGAAATAGTGTCATTTATATTTTTTGCTGAATTTTCTGGATGTTTATTTTTTGCTTTCTCTTGGCATGATATGAAAATTAACAATACTATTAAAAACAGGGATTTTCTCATGTAGAATAAATTAAGTGATCGTTAAACTATAAAAATATATATTATTTTTTATATTTGAGTAAAAGTCAACTCTAAATTTATTAAAGTTATGAAGTCTATTAAAAATATTTTATTCTTATTTGTTGCAATATTGGTAATGGGTTGCAATGAAAATAATACTAAGAAAGAAACTATAACTACTATAGAAAAAGATACAGTATTGACTGTTGAACAAGTGGTACCTAATCAAAATCTTACCAAAGATCAACAAATTGCTTCGGCAGTTTTTGCTGCACCTGAAGAAATGAGATCAGGAGCTAAGGTCTATGGTTATGATACAGATGGAAGTTTTATTACGCTTCGTGAAGGTGTAAATGAAATGATATGTATAGCGGATAACCCTAATAAAGATGGATTCCAAATAGTGAGTTACCATCAAGATTTAGAACCTTTCATGGCAAGGGGTAGGGCTTTAAAAGCTGAAGGTAAAACAGGTCAGGAACTTAAAGCGATTAGAGAAAATGAAGCAAAAAATGGTGATATCAAAATGACTGAGAAATCGGCAACACTTCATATTTTACATGGTGAAAATGGTGGTTATGACGTAGACAACAATGTCATTGTAAATGCACATTATCGATATGTTGTTTATATTCCATTTGCAACACAAAAAAGTACAGGTTTAAGTTTAAAACCTAATGCTCCTGGGCATCCTTGGTTAATGTTTCCAGGTACTGCCGGTGCTCATATCATGATAACTCCACCTAAGGGAGATTAATCTAAGGTTTGCCACAACATATTTATTATTTAGATCTTCATAAAGATTTATTATAATTCTTATTAACGTCTAGGTATTTCTTGCTCTTAGACTTGATAATATATTTTTTAAAAAGCTATACTTATACTGTAATTTCTGATGTTGGACATCGTAATCTTAGTATAAATAATTTTATATTTATTTCGTAAACTTTTATATTCGCTGTCGCTTAAAATTAGTATAAAAATTAACTATAATATTTATGAGTAGCACTTTATTTGACAAGGTTTGGGATGCACATGTTGTCCGAAAAATTAAAGATGGACCAGACGTTTTTTTTATCGATAGACATTTAATACATGAAGTTACAAGTCCAGTAGCATTTTTAGGTCTAAAGAACAGAGGCATTAAAGTAATGGAACCTCAACGTACTTTTGCTACTGCCGATCATAATACACCAACCATCAATCAGCATTTACCAGTTAATGATCCACTTTCTGCAAATCAGCTTAAAGCCTTAGAAGAAAACTCAAAAGAACATGGTATTGTACATTGGGGGTTAGGTCATGAAAAGAACGGAATTGTACATGTAGTGGGGCCGGAAAACGGGATTACATTGCCTGGGGCTACTATTGTTTGTGGTGATTCTCATACCTCAACTCATGGTGCATTTGGGGCTATTGCCTTTGGTATTGGTACTTCTGAGGTAGAGATGGTACTCTCAACCCAATGCATAATGCAGCCTAAGCCGAAAAAAATGAGGATCAACGTAGAAGGCTCATTAAATAAGGGGGTTACCTCAAAAGACGTTGCTTTATATATTATTTCTAAATTATCAACATCCGGTGCTACAGGGTACTTTGTTGAATATTCAGGTAATGTTTTTACCGAAATGTCTATGGAAGGTAGAATGACGGTGTGTAATTTAAGTATTGAAATGGGAGCCAGAGGGGGAATGATCGCTCCAGATGAAAAGACTTTTACTTATATTAAAGGAAGACATTTTACACCTAAAGGGGACGAATGGGATACTGCTTTGACCTATTGGAAAACACTTAAAACGGATAAGGACGCCATATTTGATAAAGAGTATACTTTTAAAGCATCTGATATTGAACCAATGATTACCTATGGTACAAATCCAGGTATGGGAATGGGTATTTCTAACCATATTCCTAGTGCTTCTAATGTTGAAGGAGGAAGTGCCACTTATGAGAAATCATTAAATTATATGGGTTTTGGAGAAGGAGAGGCCATGATTGGTAAAAAGATTGATTTTGTTTTTGTAGGAAGTTGTACGAATGGTAGAATTGAAGACTTTAGAGCTTTTGCCTCTATTGTAAAAGGTAGGCAAAAAGCTGATGGTGTTACGGTTTGGCTAGTACCAGGATCACATGAAGTAGAAAAGCAAATTAAAGAAGAAGGTATTTTAGATATCATTACTGCAGCAGGATTCGTTTTGCGTCAACCGGGTTGTTCAGCATGTTTGGCAATGAATGATGATAAAGTGCCAGCCGGTAAATATGCGGTAAGTACGTCAAATAGGAATTTTGAAGGAAGACAAGGACCGGGTTCTAGAACATTATTGTCTAGTCCTCTAGTTGCAGCTGCTGCTGCAGTAACAGGTGAAGTTACTGATCCGAGATCCTTATTATAATAAAACAAAAAATAACGAATAACAAAATTACAATAATGGCATACGACAAATTTAATATTGTTCAATCTTCAGCATATCCATTGGCTATAGAGAATGTAGATACGGATCAGATTATTCCTGCACGGTTTTTAAAAGCAATAGAGCGTAAAGGCTTTGGTGATAATCTTTTTAGAGATTGGAGATATAACACTGACAATACGCTAAAAGAAGAATTTCCTCTGAATAATCCTAAATATAGTGGTAAAATTTTAGTTGGAGGTAGGAATTTTGGTTCGGGATCTTCAAGAGAACATGCAGCATGGGCAGTTTACGATTTTGGATTTAGATGTGTAATTTCAAGTTTTTTTGCTGATATTTTTAAGAATAATTGTTTAAATATTGGTGTTTTGCCGGTACAAGTAAGTGAAGAATTTCTGGAAAAAATATTTAATGCTATTGAAAAAGATCCAAATACCGAAATTAAGGTCGATTTACCGAATCAATCGGTAACCCTAGTAGAAACTAATGTTTCAGAATCATTTGAAATAAATTCTTATAAAAAGCAGAATATGTTAAATGGATTTGATGATATTGATTATTTGCAGCATATTAAAAGTGAAATACAAGAATTTGTAAAAACACGTCCTTTTTAAACCTATTATTAATTTGACCTATTATTATCTCAATGATTAAGCGAAAGATTGAAATTATGGATACTACGCTGCGTGATGGTGAACAAACCAGTGGCGTATCTTTTTCGTCATTGGAAAAATTAACCATTGCCCAATTATTATTGGAAGAATTAAAGGTAGATAGAATAGAAATAGCTTCTACAAGAGTATCAGAAGGTGAGCGTCAAGCAGTAAAAAGTATAACGGAATGGGCAACTATCAAAGGTTGTATTGAAAAAATAGAAGTGCTTTCTTTTGTGGATAATGGCTTATCCATAAAATGGATGATGGAAACTGGTGCCAAGGTGCAAAATCTTTTAACCAAAGGTTCTATGAATCATCTTACGCATCAACTTAAGAAAACACCTGAAGAACATTTCTCTGAAATAAAAAAAGTTATTGATCTGGCTCAAAAAGAAGCTATAATAACCAATGTTTATTTAGAGGATTGGAGCAATGGTATGCGTAATTCTAAGAAATATGTGTATCAATTTTTAGATTTTTTAGCAAACCAACCCATACATAAAATATTCTTGCCTGATACTTTAGGGGTACTTTCTCCTAGTGAAACATTTGAATATTTATCTGAAATTAAATCGAAATACCCAAAAATACATATTGATTTTCATGCACATAATGATTATGACCTGAGTGTGGCCAATGCCCTTGAAGCTGTAAAAGCAGGTGTAGATGGTTTGCATTTAACCGTTAACGGGATGGGTGAAAGAGCAGGTAATGCCCCTTTATCAAGTGTGGTTGCAGTAATAAACGATTTTTTACCGGATGTTAAAATTGCTGTAAATGAAAAATCATTATATAAAGTAAGCAAATTGGTTGAGACTTTTTCAGGATTTAGAGTCCCTGAAAATAAACCTGTGCTAGGAGATAATGTATTCACTCAAACAGCTGGTATACATGCTGATGGTGATAGTAAGAAGAATCTTTACTTTAATGATCTACTACCTGAAAGATTTGGTAGAAAACGTAAATATGCCTTAGGGAAAACCTCAGGGAAGGCTAATATTCAAAAGAATTTACAAGAATTAGGTCTTCAATTAAATGATGAAGATATTGTAAAGGTTACGCAACGAATTATAGAATTAGGTGATAAAAAAGAAGTGGTTACTAAAGAAGATTTACCTTATATTATTTCAGATGTGTTGGATAGTAATGTTTATGAAGAAAAAATAACTATAGAATCATATGTTCTTACCCATGCCAATGGTTTACAACCCTCTACTACAATAGCAGTAAAAATTGATGGAGAACTAATAGAAGAACATGCTCAAGGTGATGGGCAGTTTGATGCATTTATGAATGCCTTGCGTAAGGTGTATAAATTCAAAAAAGAGCTATTATTGCCAAAATTAGTTGATTATGCAGTTAGAATACCACCAGGTTCCAGTTCTGACGCACTTTGTGAAACAATTATAAGTTGGGAAACTAATGACAAAATTTTTAAAACTAGGGGACTTGATTCTGATCAAACGGTTTCTGCCATAAAAGCTACTCAAAAAATGCTAAATATTATTTAATAATAATTATATAGTACTTCATTAAATGGCCAGATCAAATTATATAATACAGGAAAAGTACGATTAACTGTAGTTCATATGCCTGTTTCATGAACAGTCTCTTACTGTAAGATTATTTGTCCTTTGTTTCAAGTAGACCCAATTTTAACAAAAAATATGGTTAATATTCATTATATTTGGTAATAGTATTTTTTTAAATTTTTATTTCTTAAATTTTGTCTATCATGAAAACTAAAAATGATTATAAACGTCAAAAATTACTACTGCTTTTATCCCTTTTAATAATTACAATACTTTCTGTTGAATTTACATATGCTTTTAAAATTTCACAAGACCAACCTCAACAAGAAGTTATTGAATTTCAGGAATTTAATGGTGTTGTTGTAGAAAAGGAATCGGGTGATGCATTGGTATTTGCTACTTTAGCAATAAATAATACCAATATCAGTACAATTACAAATTCATCCGGTGAATTTCAATTGAAAGTCCCAAAAGAAATGACAGATGCCATTGTAACGGTATCTTATATAGGTTTTGAAAAAAAAGAAATTCCTATCCGTCAATTAAAGAAAGATGGCAACAAAATAGCATTGACAAATGCAATTATTGCTTTATCAGAGATTAAAATAATAATGCATAAAGATGCTAAAGCATTGGTAAAGGCTACCTTAAAGAAAAGGTCAGAAAATTATATCAATCAAAATGTATTAATGACGGCTTTCTATAGGGAAACGATTAAAAAAAGAAGAAAAAATGTTTCATTAGCAGAAGCCATTGTAAATATTTATAAGCAGCCTTATAATTCAATGAGACAAGACGATATTGAGCTGTATAAAGCAAGAAAAAGTACTGACTATACCAAATTAGATACTGTTGCTTTAAAATTACAAGGAGGCCCATTTAATCCACTTTATATAGATTTAATGAAATATCCAGAATATATCTTTGCCAATGACATGATTAGATCTTATAGTTTTAGTTTTGCACCTTCAACAACAATTAATGGAAGTCCTGTATATGTTGTTAATTTTAAACAACTTATAGATATTGCTGAACCACTATATTATGGTAAATTGTATATCGATGCAGAAACTTTAGCACTAAGAAGTGCTATTTATAATCTTAATGTTGAAAATAAAACTTTATCGAGTACTTTATTTGTGAGAAAGAAACCTAAAGATATTCTGGTATATCCAACAAATGCGGCTTATAGAGTGGACTATCGAGAAAAAGATGGCAAATGGTATTATGGTTATGGAAATGTGCAATTGACTTTTAAAATTAAACGTAAACGAAAATGGTTTAATTCAATTTATTCACTAACAAGTGAAATGGCAGTAACCGATTGGAAAATGAATACAGATAAAGAAAAATTAAAAAATAAAGAAAAATTAAAAAAATCTATTGTGATAAGTGATGAGACTTCCGGTTTTTCCGATCCTGAATTTTGGGGTGCTTATAATGTCATAGAACCTGAAAAATCAATTGAATCTGCAATTAATAAGATTAAACGCCAATTGAAAAAATCAAGTGACGGATAAGGTAGTAATAGCTACTATTTTACGATTATTATTTTTACTACAAATCCACTAATTATTTTAAGAAATAATTAGTGGATTTGTGGTTTATTTTGGAATTTAAAAAAAGAGAGATTCATTAATACTTCTTGCCTTAAGTAATTCTATTTTGGCTTTTGTTCAGTATTTAACTTTTTTTTTGTGCGAAATAAAAGGTTTCTTTTTAATTTTGACCTTATATTAAACGTACTTTTGCAAAAAAATTAAAATAAGTATGCCAACATTTTCTGCTTTAGGAATTCAAACTTCATATATAAAATCTCTTAAAGAATTAGGAATAACAATTCCTACCGAAATTCAAGAAAAAGCAATTCCGCAATTGATAAAATCACCTACTGACCTAATTGGTTTGGCCCAAACCGGAACAGGTAAAACTGCTGCTTTTGGATTGCCAATTTTACATCATATTGATACCTCTAAATCTGAAATTCAGGCATTAATTCTTGCCCCAACAAGAGAATTGGTGCAACAAATTCAAAAGCAATTATTCAGATTTACTAAGTATAATAAGGATAAGATTTTTTCGGAAGGTATTTATGGTGGAGAGAAAATTGGCATTCAATTGAAAAGAATACAACGAACAACACATATAATTGTGGCGACTCCCGGAAGATTAATTGACTTTATTGAAAGGGGTGAAATCAATTTAGAAAATATAAAGACGCTAGTATTAGATGAAGCTGATGAGATGTTGAGTATGGGATTTAAACAAGATCTAGATAAAATTTTAAAATTTACCAGCGGATCAAGAAATACTTGGTTATTCTCGGCCACCATGCCTGAAGAAATTCAAAGTATTATTAAAAAGTATATGGCAAAAGATGCCATAAGGATCACAGTGAATAAAAATGATATAGTTAATGCCAATATTACGCATCAGTATTTAGTTACTAGTATCAAGAATAAAACCAATGTATTGATTCAATTCCTTGATGGTAAGACGGAAGAACGTGGGATTATTTTTTGCCGGACCAAAGCAGGAACTCAAAATCTTACAAAAGTACTTAAGGAAGAAGGTTTTGCCGTGGGGGCTCTAGAAGGAGATATGCAGCAAAGAGATAGAGATAAAGTGATGCGGGCATTTAAAAATGAAAGTTTACAAGTGTTAGTTTCTACTGATGTTTCTGCACGAGGTATAGACGTGAATAATTTGGCATTTGTAATCCATCATCAATTGCCGGAACAGTTAGAGTATTATACGCATAGAAGTGGTAGAACAGCAAGAGCAGGTAAAACCGGAATTTCAATAGCTCTAATTTTACCAAATGAATTGCAATATATATATAATATAGAGCGGTCATTGGGCATCAAGTTTGAAGAGATATTCTCATTATAGTTTTTTTTTTAGTATTTTCATCCACGGAATGGATACTAAATTATATTTATGCTCAGAAAATATAGTCTATTTATTAGCTTAATAATTTTTATAAGTTGTTCGGATAACAAAAAGGAAAAGAAGGATAGTTTTATCTGGAAATCAAGAAAAGTTACTGCTACTGCCTACAACTCTTTCGCTAATCAAACCTCAAGTAATCCACATATTACAGCTTGGGGAGATAGTCTAAAACCTGGAATGCCCTATATAGCCGTTTCTAGAGATTTAATTAAATTAGGCTTAACACATAACACGCCCGTCAAATTAGAAGGGTTTAATGGTACTTTTTTGGTGAAAGATAAAATGAATCGCCGTTGGAAGAATAGAATAGATATTTATATGGGCAAAGACCTTAAAAAAGCCAAAAAATGGGGCAGAAAGAAGATAAAAATTAAATATGCTATTGTAGATACTACGACTACAAAGTGAAACTTCATTGGTTTCTTTATAAAATCATTAAATTTTATTTAAAATAACATAACATTCTGTGCAACAACAATATATAAAAAATATAAATTAAAATTAAAAAAATACACCACCTGTTTTCGACATAAATTTCTCA
>DEIV01000027.1 GCA_002352665.1 Flavobacteriaceae bacterium UBA2765 | reverse complement strand
ATAGCCGTAAGACTATTATAAAAATTACTCTTTTGAGATTGTAGGTTTGCGTAAAATTCTTCACTATTAATGCGTAAAATAGACTCACCTTTTCTATAAGAAGTACCCGCCTTAAATTCTTTAACTGATGGTTTTAAAACTCCTTGAACTTCAGCGAAAATTTCTATTTTGCGCTTAGCACTTAAATTACCACTAGTAGTAATAACAATAGGAATTTCTTTATTTTTTACAGTATCTACACTTACTGTTTTAACAATTTTGTCAAATTTTGGCTTCGGTTTGTTTTTATTTGCAATGAATTTTTTTGAAATAAAAATAGCTCCTGCCAATAGTGCTACGCCGAATAGTATGGTTAGTATTTTTCTCATTTTTATTATTGTAAGGTTTCTGATTTTAAATCAAAATTAGATTGAATTTTTTTTAAGATGTTGATTATTTGCTCTTTTTCTTTAGTAGAAATATTGTGTTCTACTGTGTCCATCATATATTTAATGGTAGGTCTAGATTTTTGGAATATCTCTCTACCTAAATCGGTTATATAGACTTTATTTATGCGTTTATCTTTTTTACATTGATTTCTGAGAATATATTTTTTGTTCTCCATTTTGGATAACAAACGTGTTAAAGATGACTTGTTACGAAGTGTTAAAAAAGCCAACTCATTTTGATTTAATCCATCTTGATCATATAGTTTTTTTAAAACTATCATTTGTTCTTTGGTCAAGTCTAAACCATTATTGCTAAGAGATTCTTGTAAATAATAGTCAACTATTTTTATTGTTTTACCCAACCAAGGAGCAATACAGTCATCATAATCTACCATTTCTGTGTCAGATTTCATGTGGCAAATATAGACAATAAAATCAATTAGTTGCATGTGCAACTAATTGATTTTAACAATTATTTAGTATTTGTACTAAAGTGAAGTAGATATTAATTAAAAAATAATTTAGTGCTCGTTAAGGCTTATAAATTTACAATGTACGTCATTCTGAACCTGCTTCGTCGACAGGCGGGCTTGTTTTAGAATCTCATTACACTCTAAATCAACATTATAATTGGCGATTCTGAAATAAATCCATTGTAAATTGATAAAATATGATCAAAAACGAATAGACATAAAAAAGAGTCAGTTTATAAATGAATTCTGATTAGTAAGTTTTATTGGATTTGCTTTATCTTGTCCATTAGACTTTTATAGTGCGAATTTTGAGGTGAAATCTTAATTAATTTATTTATTATTGCTAATCCTTTTTGTTTTTGTGATTGATTTGAATAATGAAACGCTAAGGCATATAGTAATTCTTCATTTTTAGGATATAATTTTATCCCACTAATGAGCACCTTCTCAGCTTCCTTAAAATTTTTATTCTTATCATACAACAAACTTAAATTATAAATAATTTTTTTATGAGAAGGTATTAGTCTATAAGCTTCTTTCATTTCAATGATAGCATCTTCGGTCCTTTCTAGTTCAGCCAAAAGTAATGCTAAAGAATAATAAGTTAAGCCAAAGTCCGGCTCTTGTTTGATAACTTCCCTAAAGGCTTCTTCTGCGTTATTTTTTTCTCCTAAATTATAGTACACATTTGCCAAGTTACTTCTTATCATATTGTTTTGATTATCAATATTTAAAGCTTTTAAATATGCTTCTTTTGCTTTGATTAAATCGCCTTGCTTTTGATAATAGGATCCCTTTTTTGCTTGTCCGCCAGAAAAATCTGAATTTATTTTTATATAGCTCCAAAATTCTTTTTTTGCTTTTTTATATGGAGCTTTATAAGTTTCAGGAATATCATTTTCTTTGATATAACCTAAAGCATAAAATGCTTTAACTCTAATTGTTCTTTTATGATCATTTAGTTTTGGCAACAAATAATTTAAAAAGTCCGTTGAATTTACCTCGCTTAAAACATCAATGGTGGCTCCTCTAACCAAGGTAGAAGGATCGTTTAAATAGGCTATAAAATCATCAATGTTATTTTGCATATTGTAATTTTGCAATGCTTTAATGGCTGACGCCCTGGCTATATCCGGTTGTGTATGGTCTTTTGCCAATTCATACAAACCAATATGCCCATTAACCTCTCCCGCAATTCCTGCAGCCAATTGTTCTGAGAAATGATTATAATCAGGTACTCCATAAAATTGCTTAAATGCTTGCCAAGCCCAGTCATTATTTTTATCTGTATGGCATTGATTACAAGCATTTGGTGTATCGTATTTGATGCTTAAATCAGGTCTAGGTATTCTAAAACTATGATCTCGTCTATAATCATTACCCATATAAGTTCTACCGGTCATATGACAATTAACGCATTGTGTAGCTTCATCTATGCCTTCATGGAAATGATGATCAACATTATTATACGTTTTAGGTTCATGGCATTGATAGCATAAGGCATTACCTTCATATTTTAGTTTTAACGAATGAGAATCATGACAATCTTTACATGAAACGTCATTTTTATACATTTTACTTTGGATGAATGATCCATAAACATAATCCTCATCCAAAATTTGACCATCTGGATAATAAATCGGACTTTCAATGAGTTGTGGAAAATAATGATCAAGCAAAGTACCTTGATAATTATAGTTTTCTGAGAATTGTTCTCTACGCATATGGCATCTGGCACATTGATCTACTAATTGTTCAGAAGAAATTTTAGCTGTCATTTGCATATAAGTTTGTTCTGAATTATATGCGGATCCTAATTTTTTAACTTGATCTATATGTTTTTTACCGGGACCATGACATGCTTCGCAACTAACATTAAGAATAGAAAATTTGGTATTGTAACTGTCTTGTGTTTCATCATAGTTTTCACGAACATTTGTAGCATGGCAATCAGCACACATATTATTCCAATTTAAACCTCCTTTAGACCAATGTAACCATTCAGAATGTACAATTTTAAATTCCGGATAAAGATCAAACCATTTATTATTTTTCGTATCCCAGGCAGTTCGTAAACATTGATATTTGCCATCAGGAAACTGAACTATATATTGTTGCAATGGAGTCAAGCCAAAAGTATAAATGATCTTATAATCATGATAGTTACCATCTGGACCTTCAGTGTTTACATAGAATTCGCTGTTTTTCGTAAAAAAATGGGAGTTTATACCTTGACTATTAAATGATTCACCTTCAAATTTTGCCAAGATTGTCGCTCTACTGGCAATTTGCATGGCTTTGTCATGATGAGAACCTTGCCAATCATTAAATTGAACTGTATGACAAGTAGCACAGGCCTCGTTTCCTAAAAAATCATCGTCGGGAATTAGAGCGGTTGATAAAAGCGAATCATCTGTAGTTGTACCTTTAATTTTTGTATATTTTCCATTTTTATGACAAGACATCATCATAAATAAAACTATCAATTTCAATAAATAGAAACTTGAAAGGGATGGTGAATTATGCATGAGAATTTATAATAATCTTAGCGTTTTGTTATGGAAAACTACCTAAATATTAGTCAAAGGATAAATCTATTGGAAAAATTGGGAATAATTGGCATATGAGATCAAAATGTTTTAAATATTTTTTTCTATTTATGGGACAATTGATGTTATTTTCAAAAACAATATCTTTGTAACAAGTGTTGCGTTTAGTAAATAATAATCCATCTATTTTTGTCAACTAAAATAAAAAAATCATTAGTATGAAAAATTTAATAATTGTATTCCTTTTGTTAGGGTTAGTTGCTTGTAATAAAAATACTAAAAAAGAAAAACAAAAAGAATCTATGGCAGGGCAATCTAAAACTGTAGTAAATGATTCTGTCTATGCGGCAGTGGGTTTACAATATGCTATGACAACAAAAGCTACATTAGGTAAAAACCTTATGGGTGCAGTTAAAAGTAAGGGTACTAGCAATGCCCTTTCATTTTGTAATACTAAGGCTATTCATTTAACAGATAGTATGGCAACAGTACATAACGCTATAATCACTAGAGTTTCAGATAAACCTAGAAACCCTAATAATCAGGCCAATGAGGAAGAACTGGCATATATAGAGACGTTTAAAACAAGTTTGATACCGGGACAACCTTTTGAACCTATAATAAAAAAACAAAATGGTAAAGTACATTTTTATTATCCTATTGTAACTAATAAAATGTGTTTGCAATGTCACGGTAAACCAAATGAGCAAATTACACCTGAAGTAATGACGGCTATTGATAAATTATATCCAGAAGATAAAGCAAAAGGTTATGATGTAGATCAAGTGAGAGGAATTTGGAATGTAGTTTTTGATGAAAATGCTACTGAATAATATAATTTAATGATATGAAGACTATAGGATTAATAGGAGGTACATCTTGGCATTCAACCATTGTTTATTACAAAATGATCAATGAAATGGTAGGTGATGTAATTGGGGCTCAAGCTAATCCTCCATTAATAATATATAGTCTGAATATAGAATTAATGCGAGAGCAGAACAAAGAAAAAATAAATGCTACTTATTTAGAAGTGGCTAATAAGTTACAAAAGGCAGGTGCTGAAGCTATAATAATCTGTGCTAATACACCACATATGGTTTATCCCTTTGTGCAGCCTAAAATTGATATTCCCATACTGCATATTGCAGATGCAACTGGAAAGGAAGCTATAAAAAGCAATATTAAAACATTAGGGTTGTTGGGTAATAAACCTACAATGACAGGTACTTTCATTCAATCTCAACTCAAGGAAAATTTTAATATTAATACCATTATACCCAATAACGAATTTATAGACCAATCTCATTTTTTTGTTTCTAAAGAATTGACCCAAGGTAAATTTACGTCAGAAGCTAAAGCCTTTTTCTTAGAACAAATGCAATTATTAAAAGATAGAGGAGCAGAAGGTATTATTCTCGGTTGTACGGAGTTGCCAATGCTTATTGATCAAAATGACATTAATTTACCTTTATTGTCTACAACAGAACTACATGCAAAAATGGCAGTTAATTTTATCTTAGATAAGTAAAAATTCATCTAAAAATAATTATGGTTTACTTATAATGAGGCTATTACGATAATTTAAGGCCTTGCTTCGATGCAACATTACTTCTCATAATTCTTAATTTACTTACATTTTATTGTTAATTGCATTGTAATTTTTGTTACATACTTGAGTAATGTAAGTTACTTAATGTGGTTACCCACCATCTTATTTTTGCCCCGTAAAACTTATAAGAATAATAAACATATGAAAAAAATAATTTTAATTCTGAGCATACTTGTATTCTATTCTATACAATCTATTTCAGGACAGGAAGTAAAATCTATTTCCAAACTGGAAGTAATTGCTAAAGTAAAGGAACGTAACAATACCATAAAAATATCTAAACAAGATGTTTTAGTGGCTAAAGGAGATTTTAGACAAACCAATGCCGTTTTATTACCTTCTATTAGTATGTCTTATGCTGGTATGTCAACTACAAATCCTTTAATGGCATTTGGATTTAAACTAAATCAAGAAATTTTAACACAAAACGATTTTAATCCAGCATTATTAAATGATCCTCGTAAGATTAAAGATTATGCCTCTAAAATAGAAGTACAACAACCTTTATTGAATTTTGATGGATTTCATCAAAGAAAGGCTGCTAAAGCTAAATTGAATGCTACGGTTTTACAATCAGAAAGAACCGAAGATTACATGACTCTAGAGGTCGAAAAAGCTTATATGCAATTGCAATTGGCTTATAAAACTGTAGATGTTTTGCAAAATGCACAAAAAACAGCTTTAGAGAATAAAAGAATTGCCAATAATAATTTTTTACAAGGTTATTTACAAAAATCTGATGTTTTGGCTGTAGAGGTAAGGGTAACTGAAATAAATAATCAATTGCAATATGCAAAAAGTAATATACTGAATGCATCAAATTATTTATCTGTATTAATGAATGAAAATTCCGAAGAAATTTTAAAACCATCAGATTCTTTGTTAGTGGTTCCAAGTGATATTTCTTTTACGCAATTGTCAGAAAACAGAAAAGATATACAGGCCATGCAAGCAGCATCAAACGCGTATCAGGAATTGTATAAGGCTGATAAAATGAGTTTTATGCCACGTTTGAACTTATTTGGAACTTATGAAGTACATGATGATGAGATGTTTAAAGGAGATGCCGATGGTTACTTAATAGGAGCAGAGTTGAGATGGAATATTTTTGAAGGTTCTAAGAAATTCGGTAAAACTCAAAAAAGTAAAGCAAAATTTGAAAAATCTAAATTCGAGCTAGAGCAATATAAAGCCACTAGTAAAATGGAATTAAATAAAGCTCATAGAGATTTTCAAGATGCGATTAATAACTTAAAACTTTCTAAACTAGGATTAGAACAGTCTGAAGAAGCCTTGCGTATAAGAAGCAATCGTTTTTCACAAGGTTTAGAAAAAACGACAGATTTGTTGATGGCAGAAACACAATATTCACAAAAGCAAATGGAATATTATGCGGCCATATTTAAGCATAATTTTGCCTTAGCCTATGTGCAATTTTTGACTATATGATAAATTAAAGATCAAATAAAATAAACTAAAAAAATAAAAGACTAAATCCATTCAAATGAAAAATTTTAAATACATCATAACAATTATTACACTATCATTCTTAATTTATAGTTGTGGTAGTAAAGAGACAAAATCGGTTGTTGATAATTCAACTCCTATTCCGGTTAAAGTGAATGCATTACATAAAGATAGTACCAACAGATTTGTAGCTGCCAGTGGAAAAATTGAGGCGGAAAAAAGTGCAAATCTTAGTACGCGTATGATGGGTTATGTTACTAAGGTAAATGTAAAAATGGGGCAAAAAGTGAGTAAGGGTCGATTGTTAGTTAGTATTAATAATACTGATTTATTGGCAAAAAAGGCTCAGGTAAACGCTTCTATATTACAAGCAGAAGCGGGTTACAAAAGTGCAAAAAAAGATTATGATAGATATGTAAAACTTTTTGAACAACAAAGTGCTTCACAAAAGGAATTAGATGATATGACATCTCGTTTTGAAATGGCAAAAGCAGGTTTAGTTGGAGCAAATGAAATGAGAAATGAAATAAATGCTCAATTTTTATATGCTAATATTACGGCACCCTTTTCAGGTGTTGTCACTAATACCTTTGTAAAAGAAGGTGATATGGCAAATCCGGGTATGCCTTTAGTTAGTCTAGAGGCTCCTACAAAATTGCAGGTTACAGCTATGGTTTCAGAAACTGATATTCATAATATTAAAAAAGGAATGTTGGTAAATGTATTAGTAAAATCTTCTCATACAGAATTAACAGGTAAAGTAAGCGAAGTAAGTTCATCTGGGAAAAATACAGGAGGCCAATATTTAGTAAAGATTAACTTAGACAAAACAGAAAAGAAAGTTTTATCAGGAATGTTTGTTAGTGTGCAATTTCCTGTTGAAAAGACAGTAGATTCAAAAAAAACAACTACTGTATATATACCATCTAGTGCTCTAGTGGAGCAAGGTCAATTAACCGGAGTTTATACTGTAGGGAATGGAAACATGGCCATGTTAAGGTGGTTGAGAATTGGGAAAACATTTGGTGATCAGGTTGAAATTTTATCTGGATTGTCGTCTGATGAACAATATATAATTTCGGCAGATGGTAAATTGTTTAATGGTGCTAAGATTAGTATACAATAGTTAGTTTTAGTAAAAAAAATCAATTAAAAACTTTAAATAAGAAAAAATGCAAGAAGGAATTTCAGGTAAAATAGCCAATATTTTCATCAACTCTAAGCTGACCATTTTATTGATGGTAGCATTGATGATAATTGGTATTTATAGTTCTTTTCTGATTCCGAGAGAAGAAGAACCACAAATTATTGTTCCAATGGCCGATGTAATTGTTGGTTATCCAGGAGCAAGCCCTGCTGAAGTAGAAAGTAGAGTTGTAAAACCATTAGAGAAAGTAATTTCAAATATAAAAGGTGTTCAACATGTACATAGTATTGCAATGAATGGACAATCTATGATTATTGTTCAATTTTATGTAGGAGAAAATACAGAAGATTCTTATGTAAAACTGTATGATGAGTTAATGAGACATCAAGGGATGTTTCCTCCAGGTGTAACACAACCATTGGTAAAAACACGATCTATTGATGATGTGCCAATGTTGGGATTGACACTGTGGAGTGAAAATTATGACGATTTTGATCTTCGTCAAATTGCAGAGGAAGTTACTTCTGAAATTGAAAAAGTAAAAGATGTTTCAATTACTAAAGTTATTGGTGGAAGAAATCGTGAATTGAAAGTGATATTAGATAAGGATAAAATGGCTGAAAATGGTTTGGATGCATTGAGTATTATGCAAATGATTAAAGCCAATAACAGTAGTTCGCAATCTGGAAGTTTTGTAAATAGTGATCAGGAATTTTTAGTAACTACCGGGAAATTTTTAACCTCTGCAGAAGATGTCCAAAATTTAGTAGTTGGTGTTAATAAAAAAATGCCCGTATATTTAAGGCAAGTTGCTGATATCCAAGATGGACCATCAGCTCCAAAGAGCTATGTGTCTTTTGGGTATGGTAAAGGAAACGAGCAATTTACCAATAACCCAAGTGAATATGCAGCAGTAACACTTTCAATAGCAAAAGTGAAGGGAGCAGACGCTATGAAAATTTCTGATAAGATATTAGAAAGAGTTGCGGCATTAAAACAAAACATAATCCCAACTGATGTTCAAATGTCTGTGACACGTAATTACGGTGAAACCGCCTCACATAAAGTAGGTGAATTATTACTTCATTTAGGAGTAGCTATTTTGGCGGTAACCGTTTTAGTGATGTTAGCTATGGGATGGCGAGGAGGTTTAGTTGTATTCTTTTCGGTTCCTTTAACATTTGCCTTAACGTTGTTTAGCTATTATTTATTGGGCTATACACTGAATAGAATTACACTATTTGCTTTGGTTTTTGTAGTTGGTATTGTAGTGGATGATAGTATTATCATTGCCGAAAACATGCATCGTCATTTTAAAATGAAACGATTACCGTTTAAACAAGCTGCCATTTATGCTATTAATGAAGTTGGTAACCCAACAATTTTAGCAACTTTTACTGTAATAGCCGCCATTTTACCAATGGCATTTGTTTCGGGCATGATGGGGCCATATATGAGTCCGATGCCAATCGGTGCTTCTATTGCTATGATTTTATCATTATTTGTAGCATTGACAGTTACACCATATTTAGGTTATTATCTATTAAGAGAAAAAGAAAGTCATGCTCATAAAGAAGAAGAGAAAATTGACTCTGGAATTATTTATAAAATTTATAAAAAAATAGAACAACCTTTATTGGATAGTAATGTAAAACGATGGGTAATGTTAGGTATAACCTTAGTTTTATTATTGGGATCTGTATTGATGTTTCTTACCAAAGCGGTGACTGTAAAAATGTTACCATTTGACAATAAAAATGAATTTCAGGTAGTGATTGATATGCCGGAAGGAACTACCTTAGAGAGAACAGCTGTGGTAACTAAAGAGATAGCTCAATATTTATCTACTGTACCAGAAGTAGTAGATTATCAAAATTATATTGGAACTTCTGCACCAATTACTTTTAACGGATTGGTTAGGCATTATGACTTGCGTGGAGGGAGTAATATGGCAGATATACAGGTAAATTTATTACATAAAGAAGAAAGAGATTTACAAAGCCATGATATTGCTAAGAAGGTTCGTCCTGAAGTACAAAAAATAGCTAAAAAATATGGTGCCAATGTAAAATTAGTTGAGGTGCCACCAGGGCCGCCGGTATTGTCTACCTTGGTAGCAGAAATTTATGGACCTAATTATAAAGAACAAATTAAAGTAGCCAATCAAGTTAAAGATATACTAGAGAATACCGATGATGTAGTTGATATCGATTGGATGGTTGAAGGTATTCAGACCGAATATAAGCTAGAAGTAGATAAAGAAAAAGCCATGCTTAATGGTATAGTTCCTCAACAAATTGTTGGTAACCTGACTTATTTGCTTGCAGAATATCCGATATCTTATTTATATGATGAAAATTCTTTTGATGAAGTGGATATTGTGTTGGCATTAAAAGATGCTGATAAAACTAGTTTGCAAGATGTTCAGAATATTAAAATTAAAGGTAATCAAGGTAATATGGTTCCTATCAGTGACTTGGTTAAAGTAAAACAAGATACTTTGCAAAAGACAATTTTCAGAAAAGATCAAAAAAGAGTGGTCTATGTAACTGCAGACATGGCAGGTGGATTAGAAAGTCCAGTGTACGCTATTTTGGGAATGAATGAAAAATTACAGAAAATTGAAGTCCCTAAAGGATATAAAGTGAATGAAATGTATTTAGGACAACCATCTGACGAGAGTGATTTTACCGTAAAATGGGATGGTGAATGGCAGATTACTTTAGAAGTATTCCGTGATTTAGGTACAGCATTTTTAGTGGTTATCATTATTATTTATATGTTAATTGTTGGCTGGTTTCAAAACTTTAAAACACCAATGGTTATGATGGTTGCAATTCCACTATCTTTAGTAGGTATAGTATTAGGTCATTGGCTTTTGGATGCTTTCTTTACCGCTACTTCTTTTATAGGGATGATTGCATTGGCTGGGGTAATGGTGAGAAATTCCGTATTGCTTATAGACTTTATAGAAATAAGGTTAAATGATGGAATTCCATTAAAACAAGCAATTATCGATGCTGGTGCTGTAAGAACTACACCAATATTATTAACCACGGGAGCCGTTGTTATTGGGGCTTCAATTATTTTGTTTGACCCTATATTTCAGGGATTGGCAATTTCATTAGTTGCCGGAGCAATAGTTTCAACCTTATTAACGTTGATCGTGGTTCCGATTATTTATTATATGACTGAGAAAAGCAAGTGGGAGCGGAATAAAGAAAAATTGCCAACAGTAGAAGAAAAAGATAACATTTAAATTAATTCTCCTTTAATCCCTTTTTAGGGATATAATGAGGAGCTTAAAGCAAAAGAAGATGAAACTATTAATAATTACAGCTATAGCAAGCTTTGAAAAGGACATCAAAGAGATGCTAAAAAAATCAGAGGTGAGGTCTTTTTCTTATAAAAGAGTGAAAGGTTATAGAGACCTTACAGAAGAATCAGTTTCAAACAATTGGTTTGCCAGCGAAATGAATGAAAGTGAATCTATACTTTTTTATGCATTTGTAAAAAAGGAAAATGTAGATCTAATGTTTTCTATGGTCGATGAATTTAATGAAAAGCAAGAATCCTTGTCAGAAATTCATTTGGCGGCAATTGATATTGATAGGTCTAATTAGATATCTTTTTAAGGAAAGAGTATCCAGATAGAATAATAAATAAAAGCAAGAATTAATTAGTATAATATAAGCATCATATGCTGTCTTGTGATGAAATATTCACAAGACAATGAGGCTTAAAAATTAAATAAAATGATCAACAGATATATTAGAGCCATAGCTGGCACATTTATCATTATTAGTGCTTTATTGGCAATGTACGTAAACATAAATTGGTTATGGTTTACTATTTTTGTGGGTGCTAATTTATTACAATCTTCATTTACCCAATGGTGTTTAATGGAGAAATTCTTACATAAGTTAGGTGTTAAAGAAGAAGGGGATAGTTGTACAGTTTAGTTATAAATTACGAAAAGGTTTTACTTGTTCAAGCATTCTGTGGAGAAAGGTATTTTGTAACATAAGATTATTTCTTAAAATTTTCAACCCCTTTTTTTAACCAAGCATAATATTCGTCAACATTAGGCGTATAAGCTATTGGGTCTATTAAATTTTCTTCATTATTGTCGATTAATACATAAAAAGGTTGTGTATTAGCCTTATAACGAATGGTTTGAAACTCACTCCATTTTTTACCTATATATTTTAATTTTTTACCAGGTTCTAATTTCGATTCAACTTCTTCTCCAGGAGGTAAAGGTCTTTTATCATCTACATACAAGGAAATGAGTATTATTTTATGCTTTAAAATATTTAACACTCTCTCCTTAGGCCATACATTTTGTTCCATTTTTCTACAATTTACGCAAGCCTTTCCTGTAAAATCAATCATTATAGGTTTCCCAACTTTTTGAGCATAAGCCAATCCTTTATCATAATCATTAAAAGTTATGATATCATGAGGTGCCATTAAATGTGCTCCTTCAGGAAGTTCAGAGTGGTTAGCTGTACCACCTCCAAGTTTTGAAAATCCAACTCCATAGGGAGACTCACTATAATGTTGAGGAGGAGGGAAGGCACTTATTAAATTTAATGGAGCTCCCCAAAGCCCTGGTATCATATAAATAGTAAATGATAATACTATTAATCCTAAACTGAATCTACCTACAGAAATATGTGTTAAAGGAGAATCATGCGGCAATTGTATTTTTCCAAATAAATAATAAGCTAAAGTCCCAAAAATGGCGATCCAAATAGCAATAAATACTTCTCGTTCTAGCCAATGTAATTCTAATACTAAATCGGCATTTGACAAGAATTTAAATGCTAAAGCCAGTTCTAAAAACCCTAATACTACTTTTACTGTATTTAACCATCCACCTGATTTTGGTAATGAGTTTAACCATCCTGGAAAGGCTGCAAATAATGCAAATGGCAAGGCAATTGCTGAGGAGAAACCTAGCATTCCTATAATAGGTGCAATACCACCTTTAGATGCGGCTTCAACTAATAAATATCCTACAATAGGTCCAGTACAAGAAAAAGATACAATGGCCAAGGCCAAGGCCATAAAAAAGATACCAATGAACCCACCTCTATCTGCCTGACTATCCACTTTTGTTGCCCATGAACTCGGTAACGTAAGTTCAAAAGCTCCTAAAAAAGAAACTGCAAATACAACTAATAATAGAAAGAAAATCACATTAAACCAAACATTAGTGGCTAATTCATTTAAGGCACTTGCACCGAATATTGCCGTAACCGCGGTACCTAAGAGTACATAGATAATAATAATGGCTAGTCCATAAATGATAGCATTTCTAATTCCTGCTGCTTTATTTTTACTTTGTTTGGTAAAAAAACTTACAGTCATAGGTATCATTGGAAAAACACAAGGTGTCAATAAAGCTGCAAAACCCGATATAAAAGCAATGATGAAAATACTCCATAATCCTTTTTTACTTTCGTCTTTATTGTCCTCTTGAGTCTCTTTTGTAGTGGTAGCATTTTCATTGTCCTTATCCGCGGAAGTGTCATTATTTTCTACAGACCCCTCTCTAATTTTAAAATTAAGATCAACTGTTGTTGGGGGTAAACATTGCATATCATTACAAACACCAAATTCTACTTCACCTTTTACAACAGACAGTTCATTGCTCAGTATTTTTATACGTTGTTTAAATTCAGCCTTAGTATCAAAATATTTGACCTTCATGTCAAAAGCAGGTTCAAATTCCGTATGTCCTTCTTCTTCTGAAGCATTTCCAATCAGTTCAAAATGCTCATTGGTCTCAAAACTGAAAGAAGTAGGGATTGGTCCGTCATCAGGAACGTTTTGAGAATATAAGTGCCAACCTTTTTCTAGCTTGGCTTCTGCAATAAGCACATATTCAGTTTCAGAAATTTTTTCTAAGGAGGTTGACCATTTTATAGGGTCTAATATTTGAGCTTTTACAGCAATTGATGATGCTACAACTAAAAGCGTTATCAGTAATTTTTTCATATTATGGTAACTGTAATTCTAAATTATTGAATGATAAAGACTAAATCTATCTCATTAGGCGGTAAACATTGTGAATCATTACAAACCATAAATTCAACGATAGCTTTTATTTCTGTTTTATCTGTAGTTTTAATTTTTATTCGTTGTTTAAAATTAGCTTCTTTATCAAAATATTTTATACGCATATTGAATACTTTGTCATCAACTTCATGACCTTGTTCTTCTTTTGTATTGCCTTTTTTAATGTAGTTACTATTGCCTTTAAAAGAAAAAGTTGTCGGAATAGGGCCGTTTTCTGGTACGGTTTGGGAGTACAGATGCCAACCAGTGTCAATAGAAGCAGTTGCTATTAAATTATATTCAGTTTCAGAAATCTTTTCAACAGAAGTAGACCATTTTACAGGATCTAGTATTTGGGCGTTTAATGAAGATGTTATAATAAATATAAAAGATAAAACAGTAAATAGTTTTTTCATTTGAAATTTTTTAAACTAATATTTTTTAAATTATAAATTTCTATAGAACAAATATACAATTCTTATATTTGATTTATTATATCTGAGTCTTGAGAATAATATATAAACTGAGAGATTATAATAATGCATAATTTTTAAATATCTATTAACATTGATATTATAATATCATTTAAATTAGTTATAAATTAAATAATACTAATAATATTAAGTAATAAAATACTATTATTGTAATCAATTTGAAAAATATTAAATTCTTATTTTTTTGTAAATATTTAGAATAATTAGTTTTACTCAATTATATAATACATCAATTCACTAACAAACCCATTACTATGAGCAACTTATCAGACAAAAAAATTAACATCTATTTTATAACGATTGCAATTACCTTGGGTGGTTTGCTATTTGGTTATGACACTGGCGTTATAAATGGTACACAGTTTTATTTTTCAAAATATTTTGAATTGACGGGTGCACTAAAAGGATTTATTGTTGGAAGTGCAATATTAGGAGCCTTTGCAGGTGCAGCTGGAGCTGGTTTAATAAGTAAAGCTATTGGGAGAAAATCATCTTTAATTATATCTGCAATTTTATTTTCCATTTCAGCATGGGGTTCGGGTTTACCAAGCATGCTACCGGAATCGGTTGAATTATTGGTGTTTTTTAGAATACTTGGTGGTATTGCGATAGGAATTGCCTCTATGAATGCACCCATGTATATTGCGGAAATTGCACCAGCAGAAAAAAGAGGAAATCTGGTGACATTTTATCAATTAGCTATTGTAATTGGATTTTTTGTTGTGTTTTTGGCAACTTATTATATAGGTAATGGTATGAGTGAAGCAGATAATATATCTTATGGATGGAGACAAATGTTTTGGTCAGAATTGGTACCTTCAATGTTATTTTTTATTCTTTTATTTTTTGTTCCTAAGAGTCCAAGATGGTTAATGACCAAAGGGAAAGAGGAGCAAGCCTTAAATATTCTTACGAGAATTCACGGTAAAGAAGTTGCTGAAAAAGAAATAATAGAAATTAGAGATTCTATTAAAAGTGAAAATACTAAAGAAAAAGTATCTATTTTTTCAAAACCTTTACTCGGTCTAATTATTATTGGTTCCGTTCTTTCAATACTACAACAATTTACAGGAATTAATGCTGTCTTATATTATGGAGCTGATATTTTTGAACAGGCCCTTGGTTTTGGTAAGGACGATATCCTAAAACAACAAATATTATTAGCCACTGTTAATTTGCTATTTACGTTTATTGCAATGTTTACCGTTGATAAATTAGGAAGAAAGCCGCTTTTGATTATTGGTGGTTTTGGTATGCTCATCGGGTTTTTAATGATGGGTTTCACATTGTATTTTAGTGATTATGCCCAAATGAATTCGGCTGGATTACCAACAATTACTTCCTCAGAAGGCATTATTAGTTTAGTAGGAGTACTTATATTTATTGGTTCATTTGCAATGTCTATGGGGCCGGTAGTATGGGTTATTTTAGCTGAAATATTCCCGAATAAAATAAGAAGTATTGCTATGTCTATTGCTGTTGCAGCACAATGGCTGGCAAACTATTTTATTGCTCAAACTTTCCCAATAATTGTTGAAAGTGATGCCAACAAATTACAAGTTGATGGTGGTGTATGGAATAATTCGTTACCCTATTTTCTCTTTTCTGCATTTATAATAATTGGAATCATTTTTGTTTGGAAATTTATCCCCGAAACTAAAGGAAAAACTTTAGAAGAATTGGAAACCTTATTTGAAAGTAAATAATTTAATAGAAAAATATGACTTCAAATTTTGGCTTCTGGGATTATTTCGTTTTTATAGCTTATGCACTTCTTATTCTTGGTGTGGGCTTATGGGTATCTAAGGATAAAAAGGGACACCAAAAAACCGCCGAAGATTATTTTTTAGCTAGTAAATCATTGCCTTGGTGGGCCATTGGAGCTTCATTAATAGCTGCAAATATTTCGGCAGAACAATTTATTGGCATGTCAGGTTCTGGTTTTGCCTTAGGTTTAGCCATTGCTTCTTATGAATGGATGGCAGCTTTTACATTAATTATTGTAGGTAAATATTTTCTACCAATTTTTATTGAAAAAGGCTTATACACCATTCCAGAATTTGTTGAAAAAAGATTTTCAACCAATCTTAAAACCATTTTAGCTGTTTTTTGGATAGCTCTATATATATTTGTTAACCTTGCATCAGTTCTGTATTTAGGAGGTTTAGCAATTCAGACCATTATGGGATTTGATATGATGTATGCCATTATTGGATTGGCACTTTTTGCTGCTGCATATTCTATTTATGGAGGTTTGTCAGCTGTGGCTTGGACTGATGTAATTCAAGTTGTATTCTTAATCCTAGGAGGTTTGGTAACGACATATATAGCTTTAAACACCGTGTCAGGTGGTGAAGGAGCTATGGCAGGGTTCTCTCAAGTTTTGGATGCTGCACCAGATAAATTTCACATGATAATTGATGAATTCAAAGCTGATGGAAGTTTAAATAACCAATATTTAGATATGCCAGGTGTTTGGGTTTTAATAGGTGGCTTATGGGTTGCTAATTTTTACTATTGGGGTTTCAATCAATACATTATCCAAAGAACTTTAGCGGCAAAATCTTTAAAAGAATCACAAAAAGGAATCTTATTGGCAGCTTTCTTAAAATTAATTATTCCTTTGGTAGTTGTTATTCCCGGAATTGCAGCTTATGTAATGGTAAATGACCCTGAAATTATGGCACGTTTAGGTAATGCAGGTCAATTAAATATACCATCTATTGGTCAGGCAGATAAGGCTTATCCATGGTTGTTGCAATTTTTACCAACAGGCCTTAGAGGTGTTGCTTTTGCTGCTTTGGCAGCTGCTATCGTATCATCACTGGCTTCTATGCTGAATTCTACTTCAACGATTTTTACTATGGATATTTACAAACAGTATATTAATAAAAATGCAGATGATAAAACTACCGTAAGAGTTGGTCGTATTACCGCATTAATTGCATTAATTATTGCTGCTGTAATGGCACCATTATTAGGTGGTATTGATCAAGCTTTTCAGTTTATTCAAGAATGGACTGGTATTGTGAGTCCAGGTATTTTAGCTGTTTTTGTATTAGGGTTATTTTGGAAAAAAACAACAAATCGTGGTGCAATTGTAGGGGCGTTAACATCTATTCCTATTGCCTTATTATTTAAATTTGTTGATATTCCAGGAATGCAACCGTGGATGCACCAAATGGGGATGACTGCATTGTTAACTATGTTGGTTATTGCTGTGGTGAGTTATTTACAAAATAATGGATCTGATGATGAAAAAGGTATTGAATTTAGTGATAACCTATTTAAAACTTCACCAATTTTCAATATTGGAGCTTTTGCTGTGATGGTAATTCTTGCTGCTTTATATGCTTTGTTCTGGTAATATAAAATAATGTCAATGAGTATTAACTTATAATTTAGATAAAATGTCTAAAATACTTTCTGCCAAACAATTGTACACAGCAGATGCTATTACGGTTAAAAAGAATAACATCAGCTATATGGATCTCATGGAGCATGCGGGAACTCAATGTTTTCAATGGATACATAATAGACTTCAAGGAGATCCGGTAACGATACAAGTTTTTTGTGGAACCGGAAATAATGGTGGAGATGGTTTGGTTATTGCCAGACATCTAAAACAACATGGTTATAATGTAAATTCATATATTATTAACTGTAGTAATGATCGTTCAGAAGCTTTTTTACAAAATTATGAGCGATTAAAAGAAATTGGAGTTTGGTCAGAAATGATAACATGCAGTTCTGAATTTCCAAAAATATCAGAAAATGATATGATTATTGACGCCATTTTTGGATTGGGCTTATCAAGAAGTCCTGAAAATTTGCTAAAAGAAGTCATCCAACAGATCAATGATTCTAATGCCTACATTCTTTCTATTGACTTTCCTTCAGGATTATTTTCTGATAAACCTGTAACTGATATAGATGCAGTTATAAAGTCAAATCATACATTAACATTTCAAACTCCTAAACTAGCATTTTTGTTACCAGATAACAATAAATATATTGATACCTGGGATGTTATTGATATTGGTTTGGACCGAGAGTATTTAATTCATGCAGAAACTGATTATTATTTAAATAATAAATTAGATATATTGCCAATTTATAAGTTTAGAGAAAGGTTTTCTCATAAAGGAGATTTTGGTCATAGTTTAATTATTGGAGGAAGTTTTGGTAAGATTGGAGCTGTTACCTTGGCTTCAAAAGCGGCATTGATTATTGGCAGTGGTTTAGTAACCGCCTACGTACCTAAATGTGCATATCAAATTCTACAAACTTCTATACCAGAAGTTATGGTAGAAGTAGATGCTGAGAATGAATTACAATATTTTAATTCTAAGGTTAATTCCACCGCAATTGGTATTGGTGTAGGAATGGGAACTCAAAGTGAAACTGCTAAAGGTTTTGAACAATTTCTAAAAAAAAATAAAATACCCTTAGTGTTAGATGCAGATGCTATAAATTTATTATCTAAGCATAAAGCTTTATTAAAATTATTGCCAAAATATTCAATATTAACGCCGCATCCAAAGGAGTTTGAAAGATTAGTAGGGAAGTGGAAAGATGATTTTTCGAAACTTAAAAAATTGCAATCACTATCAAAAAAATACGATTTAATTATAGTTTTAAAAGGGGCTTATTCTGCAATTGCCCATGAGGGTAAAATATATTTTAACACTACAGGTACTCCGGCATTGGCAACAGGTGGAAGTGGAGATGTGCTAACGGGTATTTTAACGGGACTACTGGCACAAAAGTATCTTCCTTTTGATGCAGCTCGTTTAGGTGTATATTTACATGGTAAAACAGCTGAATTGTCAATAAATACAAAAGTGATGGAAACATTTATAGCTTCTGATATTATTGATTTTCTATCTGATGCTTATATGGACTTATTAAAAAGAGAAACTCCAAATATATCGAAGAATTATATTGAAACAGTAGATAAGACCTCTAATACTGATAATAATTTGAAGAATAATATTAAAGAAAAAAATACCTAGTGCCAAAAAAACCAAAGAAAATTTTAATATTTTCTTTGGTTTTTTTGAAATTATGAGAATTGGTTTATTTTAAGTTCCTAATTTCCACCAAGGTTTTTTGGAGTTATCAAATGTAGTTCCATACCCATACCCGTAACCATACCCGTACGATTTTTTATGATCTAAACCATTAAGTAATAGAGCCATATTTGGTAATCTTTTTTCTTTATGTAAGAAACTTACATATTTTAACATTCTTTTGTCAAGATAGTTAGCTCTAATTACGTAGATAAATGAATCGGCAAATTTACTTAATAATAAAGTATCTGTTACCATACTAAATGCCGCCGTATCTACAATAACATATTCATAATTGTCTATAGCATAATCAAATAATTCTTTTATTCTTTCACTCATTAATAATTCTGCAGGGTTTGGTGCTAAATCACCTGATGAGATAATATCTAACCATTCATTTTCAGGAGCATTGATTATTAAATCTTCACAATTTATATCAGAATTCACAATATAATTTGTAACTCCTAATTTACCTCTAACTCCTAAATATGGTTCTATCTTTGGAGCCCTAATGTCTAATCCTAATATCAGTGTTTTTTTATCAGCATGAGATAAAGTTGTTGCCAAATTAGTGGAAACTAAAGATTTTCCTTCATGGGCAATGGTTGAAGTTACAAAAATCACTTTACCCTTATTGTCACTTTTATTATTAGGTAATATAAAACTTAAATTAGTACGTAAAATTCTAAATGCTTCAGCAATACTTGAATAATCATCTTTTTTTATAAGATATCTTTTTTTACCCTCTAATTTAGGGATGTCTCCAATAATTGGGATGTTTAAAACTTTTTCAATATCTTCTCTTGTATGTATTTTAGAATCAAGTATCTCGCGTAGGTATAAAATAGAAAAAGGGATTAATAAACCAACAATTAGTGCTAATAAAAATGCCATTTTCTTTTTTGGAGCCACTTTGTTAGGTAAACTCTCGGCTTTATCAATAACTTTTGCATTCGGATCGGCAACTCCCAAAGTAATAGCAGTTTCTTCTCTTTTTTGCAATAAATATAAATATAGAGCTTCTTTAGTCTGTTGTTTACGTGTTACATCTCGTATCTGTCTTTCCTGTTGAGGTGCACCATATATTCTTGAACGTGTAATATTATACTGTTTGTTAAAATTTTCTAATGCAATTTTTTGCGAGGACTCAACATTATTTAAACCTTTATTAATATTAGTTTCCAAAGATTTAATTTGATCCGTTAAATTTGCAACAATAGGATTTTTTTCAGTAGAATTTTTTAGTAAGTTTTTCTTTGTTAAAATCAATTCATTGTATTTATCAACACTATTTGAGACATTAGCGTCAGCAATTCCCATGTTGGGTATAATTTCATTAGTACCTTTGGTTTGAACAATCTCTTTAATAGCACTGATCTGTTCAAGTTGCGTATTAGCTTGAACAATTTGTTGTTCTATTTCTTGACCAACTTGCATATTTATTCCAGCACTTGAGGCAACATCAGAAGCTCCATATTTTGATTTAACAGATTCAGCAGCTTCATCTACATCCGTTAGTTCCTCTGAAATAATCTTCAATCTTTTAGTAACAAAATCAGAAGTGCTTTTAGTTAATTCTTCCTTTAAATCTATAGCACGCTGGTTATATTTTACCACCAATTCATCTAAAAAATCCTCTGCCTTTTTTTTATTACTACTTCCTACAGTTAAACTTAAAATTGTTGAAAATTCAGATTTTGGTTCAATTTGCAAGCCATCTACATAAGCATTCGCTAAAACCTTTATAGGTACAATGTTCACTAGAATATTAGAGCCTATTAAATTATTTTTCCTTAAATCTAGATTTGGAAGTATAATTAAATCACCAAAATTGGTTGTAATTTTCTCACCAAAAGATTGTGTTTTTATTATTGATTTATCTATCGTGCTAAAAGTATATTGGTTAATAGAATTAATAGAGATAATAAATTGTGAACCAACGTTATTTAATGCTGAGTCACTAATAAAAAAGTTTAATTTTAAGGGTGGGTTTTCGTAATTTTCTTTTTCATAGAATTCGGTGTTGAAACCAAAGTTATTATCAAGAAAAGCACTAATTGAATTTTTAACAGTGAAAAATTGAATATTTAATTTTAAAGATTCTACAGCTTCGGTAACTAAGGTTTTAGATTTTAAAACTTCTATTTCATCGTCAATATTATCTTTACTATTACTCATGACACCTAGATCCTGAAAAGCAGATAATGTAGATTTATCGCCACCTTTTTCATCTTTAATTTTTATAGTTGTAAAAGCTTCATAAGAGGGTCTTGTAAAATTTAAATTAAAATAAGTGTATGAAAAAGTAATTAGAATAGCTAATAAAAACCATTTCCAATACCTCAAGTATTTTTCAATTTGCTCTCTTAAATCTAAACTATTTTCAGAGTTATCTTCTTCTTGTATGTTATAGCTTTTTTCGAATTCCATTAATGATAAATTTACTTACTGGTATTAGTTATACTAATAACTAATGCTGCTGTGGTTAAAAGGGCAGAAACGACACCTAAAGTTAGATTAGTACTTGGCCCTACTGTAGACCCTTTAACTCTTGAATTGTTTGGTTCAACATATATTACATCATTTTGAGTAAGGTAATACATGGGTGAATTAAACACTTCTTCTGAGGTTAAATTTATTCTATTATAAGTTTTTTTACCACCTTCTTCTCTAATAACCAAAATATTATGTCTTTCGGCTTGTATAGTTAAATCACCTGCCAAACCTAATGCTTCTAGAATAGTTATTCTGTCATTTTGAACCGTATAAACTCCTGGTTTATTAACCTCACCTAAAACAGATACTTTAAAATTTACATTTCTTAAATTGACAATGGGGTCTTTGATATATTCTTTTAACATATCTTTTATCATTGCTGTAGCTTGAATTCTATTCAATCCAGCTAATTTCAATGTACCTAAAACGGGAAAATCAATATTACCATTGGCATCTACCAAATAACTTTGTAAAGCTGTTCTACCTATTTCACCATCGTCTTGTGCATAGGCCACAGCCATTAAGTTGAATGGTCTTACTGCATTTAAATCTAATGCAGAAACGGTAATAGTTAACATGTCATCTGGGCGAATGACAGGACTATAATTTTCAATAGGTCTGCTAATTGCTGTAACATCAGCATCTTGAAAATATACAATATCTTGTTTAGTACCACACGATATCAAGAGTGTAAGTATTGATAAAATTAATGTACAATTTTTTAGGTCTGAGAATTTGATTTTATTATTCATTTCAAAAATTTTTACGAAATTAAGAGTTATTAATGTTTAATTTAAAAAAAAAATTAGGTTTTAATTAACGATTTTTTTAAGTGGAAAATATTGCAAAAGGTGCTCATTATAAGCCGTTTATATTTTTATTATGTTGTTTATTGTTAATAAAATAGTTTCTAATTCTCTAATTGATAAATTGGAACCACTTGGCAAACATAATCCTTTTTTAAATAAAGTACTAGATACTCCATTGATATACGAAGGAAATTCTGAGAAAATGGGTTGTTCATGTAATGGTTTCCATAATGGTTTTGATTCAATATTATTATTTTCTAAAGTTAATCTTAAATTTTCTCTAAAGTCATAAGATTCCGTTAATATACAAGTCATCCATCTATTGGTATAAAAACTTTCTAATTCTTCTAAAAAAGAAATATTAGACAATTTATTTAAGTGAGAAAAATAAAAATTATAATTTTTTCGCCTTGAAGCAACTCTATCATCTATCACTTTCATTTGAGCTAACCCAATCCCTGATAACACATTAGAAATTCTATAATTGTATCCAATTTTTGAGTGTTGATAATGGGGTGCATCATCTTTAGCTTGAGTAGCTAGATGAATTATTTTATTTTTGATTTCCTTCGACTTGCAAATTAAGGCTCCACCGGCAGAAGTTGTAATTATTTTATTGCCATTAAATGAGAGAATACCTATATCTCCAAATGTACCACATTTTTTACCTTTATATTTACTACCTAATGCTTCTGCCGCATCTTCTATTATTGGTATATCATATTTTTTTGCAACAGAATGCACTTCATCAATTTTATAAGGCATACCATATAAATGCACTGCAATTATAGCTTTGGGTTTATTGCCTTTTAAAATTCTATCCTTAATGGCTTCTTCTAATAATTGTGGACAAATGTTCCAAGTGTCTTTTTCGCTATCTACAAAAACAGGTATTGCACCCATGTAAAGGATTGGATTTGCTGATGCCGAAAAAGTAAAACTCTGACAAATAACTTCATCTCCATGTTCTACTCCTAATTGAATTAATGCTAAATGAATTGCTGAAGTGCCTGAATTCAATGCAACAACTTCGCTTTTATTTCCTAAATATCCTTGTAAAACATTTTCAAACTCATCAATATTAGGACCTACTGACGAAACCCAGTTTTCGGATAGAGAATTTTGAATATATTTTAACTCTTCACCAGTCATATCAGGTGGAGAAATCCATATTCTAGAGTTCATAGCATATTGAATTCAAAATAAGAAACAAATATATAAAAAATATGCGTTGTTTGATATTATATATTTTACAGTAATTGCAATAAAGAAAATAAACTTTGCCTTATTTTATTTATAAATTTTGAGAGAACAATCTTGAAGATAATAAAAAAAAGATTTTCACAATTATTCATTCACTTTGGTTATTTTTACCGAAGCGAATAATAGTATTGATATTTAACTTATGAGTATTTTAAACAATAAGAAACAACATTTAGATATAATTAATCATCAATCAGAATTAGAAGATCATTTTCAACGATTTAGAGAAAATGTAATTGGAGATAGATATGATTATAAATCTATAAGTGGTGAACAAAAAGTATTGTATGCAGATTGGGTAGCCAGTGGGAGATTATACGGTCCAATTGAAGAAGTTATGCTTCATAAAATAGCACCAATGATAGCTAACACGCATTCCTTTTCAAGTGAGACAGGAAAAGTGTCAACATATGCCTATAAGCATGCACGTCAAATAATAAAAAAACATGTTAATGCAAATGAAAATGATATATTAATTACTACTGGTACTGGAATGACAGGAGCATTAGCAAAATTACAACGTATAATAGGCCTACGATGGCCCGATGTTATCAAAGATCAAATTAAACTATCTAAGAATGAAAGGCCAGTTGTTTTTATAACGCATATGGAACATCACTCTAATCATGTTCCCTGGATGGAAACCATAGCAGATGTTGTAATTTTACCTGCTGATGATCAAATGTTAGTATGCCCTCAGATTTTAGAAGATGAAATCATAAAATATAAAGATAGAGAGTTGAAAATTGGAGCTTTTACTTCTTGTTCTAATGTTACCGGTATTATAACACCATTTTATGCATTAGCAGAAGTAATGCATAAACATGGTGGATATTGTTTTATCGATTTTGCGGCTTCAGCACCTTATGTTGACATAGACATGCATCCAAAAAATAAGAATCAACAATTAGATGCGATATTCTTTTCTCCACATAAATTTTTGGGTGGTCCAGGTACTTGCGGAGTTTTGGTTTTTAATAAAGAATTGTACAAGACTAAATGTCCCGATAACCCGGGCGGTGGTAATGTGAAATGGACAAACCCTTGGGGAGAATATGGTTATCATGATGATATTGAAACAAAAGAAGATGGTGGTACACCAGGTTTTTTACAAGTTATGCGTACCGCCCTATGCATGCAATTGAAGGATAAAATGAATGTTGAGAAAATGAAAGAAAGAGAAGAAGAGTTGTTGGAAATTTGTTTTGAAAAATTGAAAAAAATTCCTGATTTGTTTATTTTAGGTTATAACAAAGAAAAACGGATTGGTTGTGTCTCTTTCGGAATTGAAAATATCCATTATAATTTAATAGTAAGATTATTAAATGACAGATTTGGTATTCAAGTAAGAGGAGGATGGTCTTGTGCAAGTACGTATAGCCATCATTTATTTGAATTACAGAAAGATTCATCCAAAGAAATGACCAAAGGCATTGTTAATAAAAACTTAACGAATAAGCCAGGATGGGTTCGTCTGTCTTTACATCCTATAACAACAAATGAAGAAATGATTTTTATTTGTGATGCTATTAAGCAAATTGCCAATAACTATCAAGATTGGGGTAAAGTTTATACTTATAATCAAGGTAATAATGAATTTGAATGTAACTCTGGTGATGCAGAAATTATTAACGAAATTGAAAATTGGTTCCTGCTTTAAATGATTATTTTAATGCATAAAACATTTTATAAATTTATATTTCTCTCCCTATTATTTTCCCCCTATTCTTTAATATCACAAGAAAATGGGAATAGTTATACGGCATTTGGTACTATTCCAGAACGTGCACCAGATTCATTATACCAACAATTAGATAATGCTATAACATTTACGGATAGAACTTTCCTTATTGAAACCATAGCACAGGTACATATTCAATTAGGGAATACTGATTCAATAATTTACTATGGTAATTATTTGAAAGATGAAGTATTAAAAAATACGCCAGAGAAAATTACAAATACATTGTTATTATCAAAATCTTATGAAATTTTGGGTATAGGATCTTTTCAAAAAGGATTATATGATGAGGCAATGAAATATTACTTACAAGGTATTTCTATTACACCCAAGGCTAAAAATGCCTTACTACATTATAAGCATAAATTGGGCTTGGCTTTAGCTTATATTGAAAAAGGCGAATACGATAAATCTATTTCCATATTAGATGAATGTCTCAATCAAAGTAATGATAAGCAAATTAGAGCTTTTGCGAATAAGTATTATGGAGATGTATATTTATATGGAAATGATTTAGAGGCATCAAAAATGTTTTATAAAAAAGCATTAAAAGATTTTAATTATTTAAAATTAGATAAACCCATTTTAAAGGTACAAATCAATCTAGGTACTATTGCCTTGATGGAAAAAAATTATGACAAAGCTTTAAATTTTTTAGGAAAGGCAAAAAATTTGGCCTTAGAAAAACAATTCTATGACCTTTATATTGCCTCAATATTAAGAATTGGAAAAGTTTATAGTATTACAAAACAATATGAAGCTGCTCAAATTGTTTTGTCCACTGCCTATGTAAATGCTGTCCAATGGAATCAGTTGGAATCGCAAAAGGTAATCGCAAATAACTTAATAGATGTATATGTTAGTCTAGAAGATTATAAAAATGCTTATAGTTTAATGACGCAATATCAGTCTATATCGAATATGATTACACAAGATCAGAATACTAAAGAAGTTAAAGAGCTTGAAATTAAATATCAAACTGTTCAGAAAGAAAATGAAATATTGTCATTACAAGAAGAGCAATTATTAAAAGAAAGTGAAATCAAAAGACAAAAGACTATAAAGAACGCTTTTTTAATTGGTTTTCTAATTTTGTTAGTGCCAATTGTCGCATTACTTTATGTTTATTATCAAAAACTTCAGGCACAGAGTCAATTAAATACCAAACAAGAAGAAATTAATAGGCAAAAGGTGTCGTCGTTAATCAAAGGACAAGAGTTAAAATTAGTGAAAGCGTCTATTGAAGCTCAAGATGATGAACGCAGTCGAATTGCCAGAGAATTACATGATAGTATTGGTGGTAATTTGGCGGCAATCAAATTACAAATGAATAATTTAAGTGATACAACTGAAATAAAGGGTTCTATTGTAAATCAAATAGATGAGACTTACAAACAAGTTAGAGAGATATCCCACAATTTAATACCAAGTAAATTCAGCCAAAATGCTTTTACTACATTAATTGGTGAATATATTGATAAACTAGACAAGGCGTCAGATCAAAATATAACTTTCATCCCACATCCAGAAAGTAAAATAAATGCTTTAAACGAAAATTTGCAGGTTGAAATATTTAACATATTACAAGAATTAATTACCAATACATTAAAACATGCAAAAGCAAAAAACATTGAAATTCATGTAAATGTGCATAATAATATGGTGCAAATGTTGTTTGAAGATAATGGAATAGGGTATGACACAGAAAAAACACCGAATGGCATTGGCTTACAAAACATAAAAAGCCGTTTAGAAACCTTAAATGCACAAATAAATATAGACTCAGTATTAAATAGAGGTACAGTGGTTAATATAGAAATTCCAATAAATTATGACAGTTAAATCCAAAAGTAGACTGATAGTAGTAGATGATCATAAAATGTTTTTAGATGGTTTATTAAGTATTATTAATAATGAATCTGATTTTGAAATAGTAATGACTGCCAATTCCGGTAAAAATGTAATTAAATATCTAGATAATATAAAGGGTGAAAATATTAATCTTGTTATTACTGATGTTAATATGCCAGATGTAAGTGGTATTGAATTAAATAAACATATTAAGGATAATTTCCCTGCTATCAGAACATTAGTGGTAAGCATGCTTCACGATTCAAGAACGATTCATACCTTAACAAATGACAATGTTGATGGTTATGTGCCTAAAAATGCTGAGAAAACAGAATTATTATTAGCAATTGAAACTATATTAAAAGGAGATAAGTACTTTTCTGAAAGTATTAAACAAGCATATATGCAAAGTATGTTTACAAAAGAAAATGAAGTTATTACTTCTTTGACCAATAGAGAAAAAGAAGTTTTAAAATTAATTGCTCTTGAACATACCACTCAAGAAATTGCCGATCAGCTATTTTTAAGCAAGCACACTATTGAGGGCTATAGAAAAAATCTAATTTCTAAATTAGAAGTAAGGAATTTAGCTGGTTTAACTAAATATGCAATTAAGTTAGGCCTGTTAGATGATTAAGTAGACCTAATAATAGACATTAATGAGGATATCAAATAATTGTTAATCAATTTGTTTAATCATATCATATTATTCTCTTAATATATAAAACTTAATTAGGAACTTCACATCAATCAATATCTATCTCTTCAAGGGATGCTGTAAACTTACATTTTGTTCACCCCAATTTTCAGGGGTTGTATTTTACCCAAATTAGGTGTTTTAATGGATGACATATTACTGCAATTTTGTAATCAAATATTAACCATTAAAAATTAAAATTATGATTTACGGAATTTCATTAGTATTATTAAGCATCATTGCGGTGCCATCATTAATCTTATCAAAAAAGCCAAATGCAGCAGAATTATTAGAAAAAATTGAACCATACCAAGGTTGGATAGGTCTTGTTTTTTGTTTCTGGGGTGTTTGGGGAATTATTACAGCCTTTCTAAATTTGGGTTGGTTGACAGCCGCACCTATATGGTGGATTACTTTATTGGCAGGTAGTGTTGTTGAAGCAGGTTTAGGTTTTATGCTAGGTTATGGACAAATAAACAAACTATTTCTTGGAAATAACCCTTCAGCACAAGAAAAAGCAGCAAGTATTCGCGAAAAAATAGCACCAAAACAAGGTAAACTAGGTATGTTAGGTATTATAGTAGGAGCTTGGATGATTATTGCTTCATTTATGTTTACAGTAGGGTAGTTAACAAAAAAGTATTGAATTAAATAAAGAAATAAAGGAATGAAAAAATTAATAACAATTATTGGTATTAGCGTATTTATTATAACACTTAACGCTTGTAAAAAAACAGATGCTGAGAAAACAGTATCAGATGTAAATAATGTAATAGAAGAAAAAGATTGGGAAAAACTTGACAAATCAGAGTACACCATTCAATATCCAAAGGATTGGACTTTAGATATATCGGGTACTGGAGGGACGGTTTTTATGATGACTTCAAAACTTGATTCAGATACTGACCAAGTAACTCAGAATGTTAATGGAGTTATAGAAAATTTGCCTGAAAATATTGATTTAGATGCCTATGCAAAAGCGGGATTAGATCAGATTAAAACGGTTTACCCTACTATTTTGGAAAAAGAAAAAGTTAAATCTGAAAATGGTGATTTCTATAAGGTCATATTTTCAGGTCAACAGGACGGAATGAAACTAAAACTAGAACAGCATTATCGAATTAAAAACAATAAGGCATATGTAATTACTTTTACCAGTAGTATAGAGGATTTTGATAAGGATAAGGTTATAGGAGAAAAAATATTGAGCTCATTTAATTTAAAATAAAAAGTCATGAAGAATTTAATTATTGCCTTTGCATTATTATTGACTTGGGTTACCAATGCTCAAGATACCTCGGAAATTCATAATACTATAGAAGTAAATAGTTCTGTAAAATTCAAAAAAGAAATAATCGGTTATCGTGTAAAAATTATTATAAGTTTAGATCAATTAGGTTATGGAGTATCTGATTGTAACTCTTTTGAAGAATTAAAAGAGCGATATTTTAAAAAACTTAAAGAAAAAGGCATTGATACAGACAAACTCAAAGAAAGTAAAATTGAGTATTTAACTATGTATTTTCAAAAAGATGGAACAGTCTATAATTTTGAAACCAAATCTCAAGAAGACATTTCTAAAGTATTAAGTACTCGTATTATTGGTGTTAGTACCAATAGTTTTGAATATCAAATTGATATTGAAAATATTAAATATGATGTACTATATGAAGAAGCTTTACAAAAAGCTACTGATAAAGCTAAAAAAATAGCTTTAAAATCAAAAAGGAAGATTGGGAAAATTGCTAAAGTAACTGACAATTCATCTTATTATAAAAATTGGGTTTATTATAACCCACAAGATGAATTTTTACAATTTACAATAACTTTTGAAATGTTATAGTAGGTTGGTTGATTCTGTCAATCTGTTCATTAACTTGAGCAGGTTGACTTTTATTTATTTCACATCATTTTTCCAAAGAAAATGGCATTCATCATTAACTTGTTGGTACCATACCAGAATGCTCTAAAATTGGTATTGTCCGTAAAGACAATCACTTTACCCTTGCCTAAATTAGCCGTTTTAAACGGTATAGTTTCTTTCAAGGTTTTCAAATTTTCTTTAGAAATATAACCACTAAGAAGTGGGTTTTTGGTATATTGAATAGGGTTTCTATAATTGGTACTGTCCGCTTTTATAAACAAAGTAGTATTTCTAAATAATGCAATTTTATCTTTATTATAGCCAAAATTTACAGGGTGTGTCCTATCAATGTTGGCTTCAAAAATAGCACCTCCAATTACTTGAGCACCTTTATAATTTTCTCGTGCTGCAAAGGATATATTTTTAGATAGAGGTTTGGATTTTTTAAAGCCTAATTTTATAAATTTATTGTTATTCAACCAACGTAAGGCATTTCTATACCCAATAAGAACACCACCTTTAATTACAAAATCTTTTAAATTTTGATGATTTTTATTCAAAGTACTGCCAGAAGTACTAGCCATAATTAGAGTGGTATATTTAGTAAGATCTACTTTGTCCAAATCTTTAGTATCTAATTTGGTGATCGGTATATTATATCTGGTGTCTAATACATGCCAAATTTCTCCAGCATCATAAGGCGTAATACCATCTCCAACTAAAACGGCAATTTTTGGCAATTTTACTATTTTAAAATAAGAACTTCCTAAATCTATACCCTTAGTAATTCCCGTACTAACCGCATCTATATTTACACCAGTATCTTTACTTATTTTTTGTAAAAGGGAATAAATTTCATCACTTGTTTTCTTCTGGTTTTCAACAGGAATAAGTATAGTACCATAATCATATTTTTTGCCATTAATACTAAAAGGTTTTAAGGCAACTTTGGCTCTTAACTGATGCTGCAAAATACTATATAGAGCTTTGGGGGTATAATATTCATCCCATTCAAAAATATAAGCATAATTACTTTTTGAATTTACTTTAGCCTCAGGGAATTCTAGTGAGGTTACTTCTTCTCCAATAGCTGATGTATTGTTTGTATAACTATAATCTAAATTAAAGGCCAAAGGAAGTGTCCATGCTGATATATCATAAAATAAACTATCTTGAAATGAAGTTCTAGTCTCAAACATTGCTTTTATCATTCGGTAATTAGGCTGATTTAAAGGAATGATATAACTGCTGGTAGTGGAAAAAATTTTTCCGCCAGATTTTACATTTTTATTTAACTTATTATATTTAATATGTTGACGTTCTAGCATTTTAGTGAATTGAAACAATTTTGTTTTATCATCTTTATCACCAATAATAATTGCTTTATTTTTGTCCTTAGTTACTTCACTTTTTGCATTTTTATAGAAATTATTTTGGTAGTTTAATAATTCTATTCGCATATTTTTTCCTGCCTCAAGTGTAGATAAAGCCGTTGTAAATTGATTCCTAATGGCAAAAGGAAAAGTTAATAGTCCATTATCAGTTTGTTGTGCATGACCTCTACTACTGGCTTGCTCAAATAAAATACCAATACCTCCATTAATATCAGGAAAAGTAGAACCTTTACCGTAATAGAAATCGTCATAACGCTCTTCAGTAAAATATAAAGAACCTATTTTGTCTAAAGCTTTGGCATGATATTCTCCTATTTTAGCTGTAAGTTTTTGGTTTAGTTTAGGAGTTAATGGATGTGTTCTAGATGGGATGCCAGGCTGAAAAAAGAACGTTGCATTGGTACCCATTTCATGATGATCTGTTAAAATATTAGGTTTCCATTTATGAAAACTCTTAATACGTGCCTGAGATTCCGGTAATTGGCTAACCAACCAATCTCTATTCATATCAAACCAATAATGATTAGTTCTGCCATTAGGCCATGATTCTCTATATTCCCTGTCATTATTGTCCGTTGTAATATGCTCATTTTTATGCATATTAACCCAAGTTGAAAAACGATGTAATCCATCAGGATTATAAGTAGGATCAAATAATATAATAGTATTTTCTAATAATTCATCAATGGCAGCACCTTCTGCAGCTGCTAAATAGTAGGCCACTAGCAAGCCTGCATTTGCACCACTTGCTTCATTTCCATGAATAGAAAATCCTTGATATACCACTAATGGTATATTATTTATATCTATAGCATTTGTTAATTGAAAATTAGATAATTGTAGATGATCTGTTCTTATTTTTTCAATATTTTGATGATTTTTTGTAGAAGTGATAGTTAGTAAAAGGATAGGTCTGTTTTCATAACTATTACCTCTATTTTCAATCGTAATTCTGTCTGATGCTTCTGCCAAAGTTTGCATATAATGCACAATTTTATCATGTGAAGCGTGCCATTCTCCAATTTGAAAACCTAAAATACTTTCAGGAGTTGGAATGTTTGCATTATAATTAACATCTTGTGGTAAGTAATAATTTAAATTAAGATTATCTTGAGCATTAAGATAGGGGGTACCAAAAAAAATAAAAAATAGAAACAGAAAATAATTAAAAAATAAGTTGTTCTCTAATAAGAGGTGGTATTCTTTATTTGAAAAATTCATGTTGGCTTAGTTTTAAAGTATAAAGGTATAAAAAGGAACTAACTAAAACTAAGGAGTAAAAAAAAAAGACTGCTTTTTAGGGCAGTCTTAAACTTAATTGAGTTAGTAATTTATTAGATATCGTCAAAACTTATATCGGTAAAGCTATCGGTAGACTTAGCATCTTCACCTTCAACGCTAACTTCACTTGGTTTTTGATAGTCCTTTTGATGGCGCTCAGAAATAACTTCTTCACCTTTTTCATTTATAATATATTCTGTTGCTTTTACCAACATTTCATTAAATTCATTAAAATCTTCTTTATATAAATAAATTTTATGCTTTTTATAATGAAAAGAGCCATCATCATGTGTAAATTTTTTACTTTCTGTAACAGTTAAATAATAATCTCCCGCTTTTGTTGACCTTACATCAAAAAAATAGGTTCTTCTTCCTGCTCTTAATACCTGTGAAAAGATTTCTTCTTGTTCTGAATATTCGTTTTCGCTCATAATAATCTTAACTTTTTGTTTAACTAAAATTAACAATTAAACACAAATCTAAAAAAATAAATGATTTGAACAACACTTTATTGGTTTTCTTTTGCAATACATTAATTTTATTCAGCTATTTTTTCCATAAGTTGTTGGTTGTAAATATCTTGATAAAAACCGATTTGATTAAATAATTCGTCATGTGTTCCATTTTGAATTACATGCCCATCATCTAACACAATAATTAAATCTGCATTCTTAGCTGAAGACACTCTATGTGTAATTATTATGGTGGTTTTATGCTTACTTACTTCCTTCAAATTATTAAGAATTATTTCTTCAGTCTCAGTATCTACAGCAGAAAGACAATCGTCAAAAATTAATATTTCAGGTTCTTTTATTAAAGCTCTGGCAATTGATATTCGCTGCTTTTGCCCTCCTGATAATGTAACACCACGTTCACCAATAAATGTGTCATATGCTTTAGAGAAATCTTCTATATTATTATGTATATGTGCATTTTTAGCAGCATTAACAATAACTTCTTTAACCGCATCTTCGTTACCAAATTTAATATTATTTTCTATAGTATCAGAAAATAGAAATGCATCTTGCGGTACAAAACCTATGGCATTTCTTAAGTTATTAAGATTTATACTTTTGATAGGTTTATCATCAATACATATTTCTCCTTTGTCCACATCATAAAGTCTAGCTATTAAGTTTGCAATGGTAGATTTACCGGCACCAGTCTTTCCTAAAATAGCTAATGTTTTACCTTTTTCTAGTTTAAAACTTACATTTTTTAAAGCATTGGTATGTGTGTCATCATAAGTAAAGGAAACGTTTTTAAATTCAATTTTTCCATTAATTTTTGTGATTTCATCAGTAAAATTCTGTATTTCAGGTTCAACCTTTAAAAATTCATTAATTCTTTTTTGAGAAGCTTCAGCTTGTTGAATTATTGAGGTTACCCAACCTACAACAGCTACAGGCCAAGTGAGCATATTTACATAGATAATAAATTGAGCAATTACACCAAAACTGATCATACCATCAATATATCGCATACCACCAATATAAATAACCAATATATTACTAATCCCAATTAATAATATCATTAGAGGAAAAAATAAGGCTTGTAACTTATACAATGCAATATTTTTTTCTTTACTTTCATCTGCTATGGTATCAAAATCATTAAAAGATTGCCTTTCTATACCATAAGCTTTAATTACATTTATTCCAGAAAAATACTCCTGTGTAACCGATGTTAACTTAGATAAATATTCTTGGACTATTCTACTGCGTTTGTTAATTTCTCTACTTAATAAGTAGATAGAAACTGACAATATAGGTAATGGTAATAAAGTATATAAAGTTAATGTAAGATCAATTTTCACCATATATGATATTACTATAACAAATAAGGTAATCATATTAATAGAATACATAATTGCTGGGCCAACATACATACGTACTTTGCCAACATCTTCACTAATTCTATTCATTAGATCACCTGTTCTATTTTTTTTATAAAAATTGACGGATAGCTTTTGATAGTGTTCAAATATTTCATTTTTAAGATCAAATTCTATATAACGAGACATATTAATAATAGCCTGTCTCATAATAAAAGTAAATACACCTGAAAGTAAAACGGCACCCAACACTAATAGTAAATTTTGGAGTAAAAGGTCTTTTACTATTTGTAAATCCGTTACTTCATTTTTAATGTATTTTTCTACCATATCTAAGGATTGTCCAATTAAAACAGGCGTAATCAGCGATAGAATTTTGGCTATAATGGTGCAAGAAACACCAATAATTAATCGGTATTTATATTTGTAGAAAAATTTATTTATAAAACGTAGTGCTTTCAATTTTAAATATGAATTATTAATTTTAAGAAAAAAATAAAGTGTAAAAGTAAAGCTAATTTATATTTTGACACCATTATCTAATACTTTACCTTTGCCAGGATTTTTTTATAGTGACGAAGATACAAATTTTAAGTTCTTTGGCTATTTGTACAAATTTTATAATCATGCTTAATAGAAGACATATTAGAGTAAAAGTAATGCAATCTATTTATGCTATTTTGCAGTCAAATAGTGATGATATAGTTAAAGAAGAAAAATTTTTAAAATTCAGTGTTACTAAAATTTATGACCTATACGTTTTAATACTTGGTTTATTAGTTGAAGTAAGAGATTTATCTGAAAAACATCTGGAAATTACTAAGAAAAAATATTTAGCCACTACAGAAGATAAAAATCCCAGTAGAAAATTTGTTGATCATCCTTTTTTGATAGGTTTGAAAAATAACCTTTCATTGCAAGACTACATTAAAACACAGAAGCTTAAAAATTGGAAAGAAGATAGTGAGTATGTAAGATTAATTTGGGATGCCATTAAAGATAGTGAAATCTATACGAATTACATGTTAGGTGCGAAACCAAAATCCCCTAAGGAAGAGTTGATTTTTATTGAAGACATTTATAAAAATATTATTGCTCCAAATGATAAATTATTTGATTATTTTGAGAGTCATAATATAACTTGGGTTGATGATATTCCGTTTGTGAATACTTGGATTGTTAGAAACTTAAAAAAAATAAACTTGCATACTCGTTTTGAAAAAAATAAGTTATATAAAGATGCAGAAGATGAAGATTTTTGTCTGGAATTATTCAAAAAATCTGTGTTGCATCACCATGAATTTATGGATGATATTGATGCAAAAACCCCAAACTGGGATACTGATAGAATTGCGGAAGTTGATTTTATATTAATAAAAATGGCCCTAATAGAGTTTGTTTATTTTCCTTCAATTCCCACTAGAGTAACTATCAATGAGTATATTGAAATAGCGAAAGATTATTCAACGGCAAAAAGTAGTTTTTTTATCAACGGTGTTTTAGATAAATTGTTAAAAGACTTTACAGCAACAAATAAAATTGAAAAAATAGGAAGAGGGTTACTATAAAATTTAATAATTTTATAGATTATAAAACATACAATATTATTAAAATAAAATATTATGACTAATAAATTAATCTTTTTATCTATGATAGCTATTTTTACAGTATGGTCTTGTAAAGAAAATGCAGCTGATAAAATTAACAAAGAAAATTTAGAAATTGCTAAACAACGAGATTATAAAACTAACGCTGGAGCCTCGGCAATTACATTTTCTAAAAGTGAATATGATTTTGGAAAAATTAATGAAGGTGATATAGTTGAAACTACTTTTGATTTTAAGAATACAGGTAAATCAGATTTAATTATTACTAATGCAAAAAGCACATGTGGTTGTACCGTACCTGAATGGCCAAAAGAACCTATCCCTGTTGGTGGTACCGGTAAAATAACGGTTAAATTTAACTCAACAAATAAACCAAACAAACAAACAAAGATAATTACATTAACTACAAATACAGCTAAGGGTAAAGAAGCTGTTTCAATAAAAGCAGATGTAACACCAAAACAAAAAACAAGTTAAAAACAATGATATATATGTATACAATAATAGTTTTACAAGCCGGTGGCACAATGGGTAATTTTATTTTAATACCCGCAATGTTATTGGTCATTTATCTATTTATGATAAGACCTCAAATGAAAAGACAGAAAAATGAAAAGAAGTTCCAGTCTGGAATAAAAAAAGGGGCAAAAGTGATTACAACTAGTGGTATTCACGGTAAAATAGTGGATTTAACTGATGATGCTTGTGTAATTGAAACTGGTGCCGGAAAAATTAAATTTGAGCGTTCTGCAATTTCTATGGAATTGAGTAAAAAATATTTAAACCCTACACCAAAAAAGTAGACTATAAATGTTTATAATATAGAAGTGAGTTTTAAGAACATAAAACTCACTTTTTTTGTTTACATTGTATACTCATTTACTTTGTTAATATATTAGTTGACTGATAATGAAAAAAGCAAACAAAACAAACGGAAATATTAAAAATGTAAAAAAATCTAAAATGATTTTGTTATTTTTATTAGTGTCCTTCTTATTTTGGATGTTGATTAAATTCTCAAAAGAATATACAGATACAGTTGTTATCAATGTAGCATATTTTAATTTACCACAAGGTAAAGTTTTACAAACTGAACCTAAAAAAACAATTGAAGTAACTTTAAAGACTTTTGGATTTGATCTAATTAAATATCATCTATTCAAAAGAGAAATAAATGTAGACTTGCAAGAGATTAAGAGAAAAAATGAACATGTTTATTATCAACTTTCAGATAATTTACTATCTCAAATATCAACTCAATTGATTTCAGATGTAGAAGTTTATTCAGTTAAACCGGACACTTTATTTTATAATATAGGATTAAGTTCTACCAAAAATGTAAAAGTAATACCTCAAATTGAAATCCAATACGAATCAGGATATAATCTTTTTGGAGATTTAGAAGTCAATCCTAAAGAAGTGTCTATTTCAGGGCCAGAAAAATTATTAGATTCTATTGTTCAAATTGAAACAAAAAAAATGACTTTGGAAAATGTAAAATCTTCTTTTGAAATTAAAATACCCTTAGTTACACTATTGAAGTCATCAAAAGTTGAGTATTCTGTTAAAGAAGTTACGGTCAGCGGTACTATAGAAAAATTTACAGAAGCTAGGTTTACCGTGCCATTTAAGGTTGAAAATTTACCAAAAAATTATGTTATTAATACTTTTCCAGATCAGGTAGAAATTATATTCCAGATAGGAATTTCAGATTATAATAAAATAAATAAGAATGATTTTATTATTAGTTGTGACTATGAAAGGTCAAAAAAGGATGAACTCAATTATTTAATTCCCGTGGTAGAATTGAAACCTTCTTTTGTTTCGGACGTTAAAATTAAGCCAAGTCAAATTGAATATCTAATAAAAGAATGATTAAGGTTGGTCTAACAGGTGGTATAGGAAGTGGAAAATCTACAGTAGCAGATTTTTTTAGTGAATTAGGAGTACCCGTTTATAATGCAGACTTTGAGGCGAAAAAGCTAATGAACACCTCTAAAATCATAAAAAAGAAATTAATAGCTGAATTTGGTTTGGATGTCTTTAGAGAAGGTATATTGAATAGAGCGTATTTAGCAGCTATAGTTTTTAAAGACAAAAAAAAATTAAATACACTCAATAATATTGTACACCCTAAATTGACTAAGCATTTTTCAAAATGGGCATTAAGGCAAGTAACACCCTATGTTATTCAGGAAAATGCAATTATTTTTGAGAATAATAAAGCTGATGAATTTGATTATATTATTGCTATTACGGCACCTAAAACTTTAAGAATTGAAAGAGTGATAAAGAGAGATACTACTCATATTGAAAATGTATTGGCAAGAATGAATAACCAATGGGATGAAGCAAAAAAAAATAATTTGTCTGATTTTGTTATAAATAATGTAAAATTATCTGAGACAAAAAAAGAAGTTGGAAAAATTCATAAAGAATTATTGAAGTTAGTAAGGGCCAAAAAAGGCTCTTAAATAATTGTTAAATACCAATATTTTTAGTTAATATTAGTTAAAAAAATACCAATACATAAATAGTTAAGTTAATTTTGTTAGAATGAGTAAACGCGTTTTTGTACTCTTAATTATTTTGATGAGTGTTGCTCTAATTGGTATTATTGCAGTCCAAGTATATTGGATTAACAGCTCAATAGATATTCGTGAAAAACAGTTTACTAATGATGTGAAATTTGCTTTGGCAAAAGTTTCTGAAAACATTCAAGAAAGAGAAATTAATGAATATTATAGAAAATATAAACCAATAATTGATAGTGCATCTCAGACGGGAGATTTAAGAAAAAAAGATTTTTATTTTCAGCAAATTGATACGGTTAGAAATGAAATATTTTCATTTAGACAAAGTATTTTAGAAAATAGTTATAAATCTTCTATACCCTTATTTGAGAACGATTCTTTGACATTTAAAACATTTTTTGGAGATAAAGAAAAGGAACTGGGCAAAATAAATTCCAATAGTTATAAAGAAAATCAAAATGATTTTCCAGATATCACACCAGAAGAAAGGATATACAAAGTTGGTAAAATGAGCAAGTTAGAATCTGTTCAATACGAAAATATTTTTAAAGATATAGCACCAAGGCAACCTATATATGATCGTATTAACAGTCAAGAAATTTCTATAAACCTTGATAATGAATTAAGAGAACGAGGTATTGATATTAATTTTGAATTTGGAGTTTTTGGAGATGGATTAGCCACAAAAGTAAAATCTTCTAAATTTAGAAGTAATGCCGGTGAGGTTTATCCTGTACCACTTTTTATTGATAATGATGGGAATAGTAATTATGAATTACAAGTATCTTTCCCTGAAAAAAACGAATATATATTAGCTTCAATATCAAACATTTTGATCTTAGCTTCAATATTTATTTTCATTATTATTTTGGCTTTTGCCAGTGCCATTTATCAGTTGATCAAACAAAAACAAATATCAGAAATTAAAACTGACTTTATAAATAATATGACGCATGAGTTTAAAACACCAATTGCAACGATTAATTTAGCCTTAGATGCCATTATTAACCCTAAAATTATTAATGATAGCGAAAAGGTAAAACGCTATACAGAGATGATAAGAGAAGAGAATAAACGGATGCATGGCCAAGTAGAAAATGTTTTGCGAATATCAAAATTGGAAAAAAATCAATTAGAATTATCACAAGGAGTAGCAGATTTACATGATATTATTTACGATGCCATTAGCCATGTTGATCTAATTATAAAAGATAAAGGAGGTTATATAAATTTACATTTAGAAGCCTTGCAAAGTGAAGTAATGGTGAATAAATTTCATTTTACAAATGTGATTATGAACATTTTAGATAATGCAATAAAATATACTAATGAACCACCTAAAATTGATGTTTATAGTGAGAATGCGGGTAACTTTATAGTGCTGCATATAAAAGATCAAGGTATAGGGATGAATAAAAATGTTCAAAAACATGTTTTTGATAAATTTTATAGAGAACAAAAAGTAAATATACATGACGTAAAAGGACATGGTTTAGGCTTGTCTTACGTTAAAAAAATAGTAGAACACCACCACGGTAATGTTTATGTAGAAAGTGAAAAAGGAACAGGAAGCACATTTACAATAAAATTACCATTAATTTAAATTTAAATATTATGGCAAATAAAAAAATATTATTAGTAGAGGATGATCCAAATTTTGGTACTGTGCTAAAAGATTATCTAATGTTAAACGATTATTCCGTTACGCATGCCAAAGACGGCTTAGAAGGGCTTATTATGTTTAAAAATGACGATTTTGACCTTTGTATTCTTGATGTTATGATGCCAAGAAAAGATGGTTTTTCATTAGCAAAGGATATTAGAGCAACAAATACTGAAGTACCAATTGTTTTTTTAACCGCAAAAACTATGAAGGAAGATGTGTTAAAAGGATATGAAGTAGGAGCTGATGATTATTTGAATAAACCTTTTGATTCTGAAGTACTATTGCATAAAATTAAGGTCATACTACAGCGAAAAGAAATAGATATGAGTGCTGATGATGAAAAACATGAATTCCAAATTGGTAAATTTTTCTTGAATTCTAAATTAAGACATTTATCTTTTGATGGAGATGAAGCTCGTAAACTTTCACCAAAAGAGAATAAATTATTAAAAATGCTAGCTGTACATCTAAATGATTTAATGCCAAGAGAATTAGCCTTGACCAAAATTTGGAGAGACGATAATTATTTTACTTCAAGGAGTATGGATGTTTATATTGCTAAACTTCGTAAATATTTAAAACCCGATCCTAAAGTAGAAATAATAAATATACACGGAGAAGGCTTTCGTTTAATTGTTAATGTAAATTAAACCACATTTTATAAAAGGCAGATTTTAAAATCAAATCTGCCTTAATATTTATGATATTAAAAATTTGCCTTTATAAAAGCTCTTAGTTTTACTATAGTATCGAAGAGATTATCACCCTCCCAACCATGTCCTTCTTCAGGATAAAGTGTAAATTCATTTGTTACACCTAACGCTATTAGTTTCTCACTCATGTCAACGCCTTGAGAGGTTGGAATCAAATTGTCTTTACCACCATAAAATAAAATTGTAGAAGGAGCAGCATTTGTAGCCACATGATAGGGACTAATATTCTTATAAAAATCTATATTTTGATCGTAATTTACTCCTGTAATTTGTTGTATTAACAGTGCTAGATAAGCGAAGTTACTATTGCTGGGGTTTACATAAGCATCATCCGTAAAATTTGTAGGCCCTACTATACTACAAACCATATCTACTTCATTGTTATTATCATTTGCATAAGCATATAACATTGACAAATGTGCACCCGCACTTACTCCAATAAATGCATATTGATTAGATATTTGATATGTTTCTTTTTTATTCTGTAATTGAGTAATTATTTCTTTGATATCGTCAATTTGCATAGGGAAGGGGCTATTACCTACAGATGCCAATCTATAATTTATATTCACAATAGCATAATCAGGAAAATTGGTTTGTAATTCTGTAACATAAGTATTCATATCAGTTTTATCTCCTTCAATCCATGCTCCACCATGGATCAAAATAAACACCTTTGTAGTAGAAGAACTTCGTTCCTTAGGTAGATAAATATCATATTTTTGTTGTTGATGTTCGCCATAAGCTACATCTTTAATTTCTGTTTTATCAATAGGTATCTCAATAGTGTTATCTTCTTCACAGGATAGAAGCACAAAGAAAAACAATGAAATAGATAGTACATAACCTACAGTATTAAACATTTTTTTCATAATTTTAGTTTTATTTGAAACCATGGCACAATTTATAAAAATTTATAATGAGAATCCTAATCCTAAAGAGATTAATAAGGTAGTTCATTCTCTTCAAAAAGGTGGATTAATTATTTATCCCACTGATACAATTTACGGTTTAGGATGTGATATTACTAACGTTAAGGCTTTAGAGAAAATTGCACGGATAAAGGGTGTAAAGTTACAAAAAGCCAATTTTTCTTTTGTTTGTAATGATTTAAGTCATTTGTCGGATTATGTCAAGCAAATTAACACGCCAACTTATAAAATTTTAAAAAGAGCATTACCAGGACCATATACGTTTATTCTTCCCGGCAATAATAATTTACCAAAGGCTTTTAAAAATAAAAAAACTGTAGGTATTAGGGTGCCTGATAATAATATTATTAGAGAAATAGTAAGGCAATTAGGCAATCCTATAGTCTCAACTTCTATTAGAGATGATGATGACGTCATTGAATATACAACGGATCCGGAATTAATTTTTGAAAAATGGCAAAATTTAGTAGATATTGTTATTGATGGTGGTTATGGCAATAATATTGCATCTACAGTGATTGATTTGTCTACTGATGAAATTGAAATTATAAGAGAAGGCAAGGGCAGTTTGGACATATTATAATTCATCATCACAATCGCCAGTATTTACTAACTCTTTATAATTTTTATTTAATCTTTTTAATAGAATTCCATATAAAAGCTGATAGAATAACCATAAAGCTGCCATTACAATAACAATCAAAATTAATGACAATAACCATACTATAATCATATTGGTACCATTTGGAATCTTCTCTAAAAAATCAGTAGAATTATAAGCTTTATAAAACACTACAGAAGATAAAACAGGTATGATTGCTATATTAAACCAAATATAGTATTTCACAATTTTTCTTGTTTTGATGATATTCTGGATTAAAATTCTAGAATTTGAATTGGCAGAAATAGATTTATAGTTTTTATAAAAACGATAAATAAAGTAACCCAAAATAATATAGGTTATAATATAAAATACATTGATAAAATTAGACAAACCTAATCTTTGTATTTCTTTATTGGTAGTATCATTACCTGTAAATAATAGAACTATTATAGGCACGACTATTTCTAAAATACTGATATAGAATATCCATTTTACAATAGAAGATGACTTTTTATGTATCAATTTTGATAACTCATCATAGGATACTTTTTGGAAAGAATCTTCTTGTTTTTTCCAATCTTTTTTTAATAAATCTAATTGATCCATATGCTACGGATTTAATATTTTTTTTAATTTGCCTTTAACTCTATTTATTTTTACTCTTGCATTTACTTCAGAAATACCCATAGTTTCAGCAATCTCTCTATAATTTTTATCTTCCAAATATAATAATACTAAAGCCTTATCAATATCTGATAATTGATAAACTGCTTTGTATAGTAACTTTAATTGTTCTTCTTGTGTATCATCATAACTAGTGCTTTCTATTTTGAATAAGACAGTATCAAAATCTTGTGTTTTTATAGATCTTTTTGATTTCCTATATAATGTAATTGCAGTATTTAAAGCAACTCTATACATCCAAGTACTAAATTTAGAATCACCCCTAAATTTTGCATAGGCTTTCCATAATTGGATGCTGATTTCTTGAAACAAATCATTATGTGCATCTTGATTATTGGTATACATTCTGCATACTTTGTGCACAATATTTTGATGCTCTTCTAAATCTGATACAAATTTTTGCTCTAATTCTTTAGTCACAGTTAGTTGATTTCAATGTATAAGTAGTGTAAAGTTACTATTTGTTACAAAATTCATTTTACGAAGATTCTGTTTTGAATTTGAACATTATATTGCTGAAAATTTTAAAATGAAATATAAACTAACAAAATTTAAGGTCTATTAAGTAATATACGAAGAAAAAAATTATAATATATCTTTAGAATTCAAAATGTCAATACTCCCGTCTTCCTTAATTTGGTATTGGGTATTGATAATTCTTTTTCCAATTTCTTTTTCATCTTCAATGTCATAACAAGCCTCTTTGTCAATAATAGTTAGTAGATAATTAGTATTTATATTAAACTTTCTATCCCAACTACAATCATAATTAATACCTCCTGCAATGATAATTTTATCTACAAGGTCATTATTTTCATTAAAAATTTGTAATTCAAAATAGGGTAGGGTCTCTTCTTCTTGAAGATTTTGATAGATAAAAATAAGCACTTTATGCTTATTTACATCAGGTAAACGTTTGTAAAAATAACCTTTACCTAAATAAGGATAGTTTTTGCTTTCTATAATAAATAAGTTTTCATTTGGTAAAAATGAAGTGGAATCAGAAAAATATTGATTTAAGTGGGCATCATTTTCTATTAGTTTTCTTTCAGAAAAATAGGATAATGTATAATAATAATCAATTATAGAATCATAGTTATAACTGAATTCAAAAGGCAATTGTTGAATATCTACAGTTTCCCAATCGGTTATGTTTGTTAATTCTTTTAAAGAATTATCTGTTTTTTTTTGCTTTTTGCAAGCCGTTAAAACTAATATAATTAGAACACTTATTCTAGTGAGAGTTTTGAGCATTTTATCAAATTCTTATGTTAAAGCGAATGTAAGCTAAAAAAATCTTTTTTTTATTTTCTTTTAAACCTTAATTGAAATTAAATAAGAATCTGTAACACTTTTTTATCTTTATCTAAGAATTATTGATTATTAAAAGTTATGTTTAAGCTATATTTAAATGATTCTTAATGACTTCTAATGATGCTCATTTCTATTAAATAAAAAAAACGCTCCAAAGGAGCGTTTCATATTTTGAAAATTAAATAATAAATTTCTGCTAAAGAAACAGCTATTTTACATCCATTAATTCAACATCAAAAATTAATGGAGCATTTGGTGGAATAACCCCTCCGGCTCCTTGAGATCCATAAGCCAAGTTAGAAGGAATTACCATACGGGCTTTGTCACCTACTTTTAAAAGTTGAATGCCTTCATCCCAACCTGCAATTACTTGGCCAACACCTATTGCAAAATCAATTGGTTGTTTTCGTTTGTATGATGAATCGAATTCAGTACCGTCTAAGAGTTGTCCTTTATAATGAACAGACACCTTATCGCCTTTGTTCGCTTTCTTACCATTTCCTTCTTGGATAATTTGATATCTAAGTCCACTTTCTGTTTTTTTAAATCCTGCTGAAGCAGCCTCTAAAATACTTTCTTGTTTTTCCTTTTCTTCGGCTTCGCGTTTAGCTCTTGAGCCTTCAAAAATTCTAAAAGCTTCAATAGCATTAAATTTTTCGGCAGCATCACCTACCCGTATAATTTCTAAGCTCTTGATCTCATCATTTTGTTGAATAGCATCAACTACATCTTGTCCTTCAATAACACTACCAAAAACGGTATGTTTATTAT
>DEIV01000003.1 GCA_002352665.1 Flavobacteriaceae bacterium UBA2765 | reverse complement strand
GGCTTAATTCTGAAAGTGCCTATTCAAATAAAGTAAGATATTGTACATAAAAATTAGAATCTAAAAGTAATACCTGCCTTTAAAACAGTACCTAAGAATCCAAACTGATTAACCTCCCAAGGATATTTAAATCGACCACCTAAATCTGTAACAAAATCACCTTTTGTATCAATAACATCAGGATAGACATTGAGTAAATTATTTGCAGTGATGCTTGCACTAACATGATCAGAGAATGTATAATTAATTATTAGATCAGTAATAACTTTTCCTGCAAAAGTTTGGTCTTTTCCTGGATCATCTGCATGTTGCCATGTAACTTCTCCAAAATAAGTATTGTTAAAACTAGCATTAAATTTACCTACATTATAGTTTAAGCCTAAAGTTCCTTTTAAATTTGGTCTAGCCGAAGTTATTCTTGCTTGTTCTTTACGGTTAAAAATTTCGTACCCATTATCTGCTAAAAGTTTAGGGGTAGTAATTTCATCAACAATTTCGGTATCATTCCAGTTCACGGCCAATGTTGCTCCTAATTTTCCACTTCCTACTGAAATATTATCGAAATTTGCAACAAAGTCAATTCCCTGTGTTTCAGTGTTTACAGCATTGGTAAAGAATTTAAGACTGGTCACACTAAAATCATTCAAAATTGCTTCAACAGGATTTATGGTAGAATCATCTCCATCAAAACCAATTTCCCCGGTAAACAAAACCCTGTCATCAACTTTGACATTATAATAATCTATAGAAAGGGAAAAATCATTGGTAACTTTATAAGTAATACCCGCAGAAATATTAGTGGCAGTTTCAGCCATTAACTGAGGTACACCTAAACCATCTCTAATTACTGGGTCAACATTGTTAAATGTCCCTTGATTAGAAACTGTACCTCCAGAAACAAGTGTTTGTATATTACTCAAATATATTTGATGTAATGCAGGTGCTCTAAAACCGGTACTATAAGAACCTCTAATGGCTCCTTTATCCCCCAATTTATATCTCGCATTTATTTTCCAGGATGTATTATCACCAAAATCGCTAAAATCCTCATATCTAACAGCACCTCCTATTAAAAAATCTTCAGTAATGTCCCATTCAAGACTAGCGTAGACTCCAACACTATTTCTACCTTCACTCAGAGCATTACTGGGTTGTAAACCAGGAAACGATTGTGCTCCACCTCCTATATAAGAAGCTGGTTCACCAGCTTTAACGACAAAATTTTCTTGTCTTACTTCTGCACCAAATGCAATACCTACATCTCCAAAAGATCTAGTAATATCTAAATTAGCCAAAAGGTTTCTAAATCTGTATGCACCAGCATCAAAACGCGTAGGACTAGTTGCACCTAAATCAGGATTTAAGGTATTACCAATAGTATAGTCAACGCTATTCATTCCAAACGTGCCACTCACATCTATATTAAAACCACCTACATCTAGTTTAACCCCTATACCATCTATGTTATCAGCAATTTTAGTTTCAAAAGTAGGTTGAAAACCCTGATATTCAGTTCCTGCACTATGTAATAAATTAAAAGGATCTGGAACCCAATAAGGGGTTCTATACAAAGCAAAACTTTTTCCGTTACGGAAAGTAGCTCCGGCAAAAGCATAGAATTCTCCTTTTCCATTTTTAAATGGCACACCTGCATTAATCATAAGATCAACTTTATCAGTTTCAGGCTGACCTATCGTCATTCCTAAATCTGGATTTTCTCTTAACCAAGGCGTATTACCATTTAGAATATCATCATCACCAAAAATTACTCCAAATAAACCATCACCTTTTGGGGTTCCTGCTCTATTTGTATGATCTTGTTGAGAAAAGCCCAAGGTGTAATTTATATATCCCCCGCTATCAATATTTATGGAAGAATTAAAGTCAGCACCAAAATTAAATCCATCTCCTTCTGTAGTAATTCCAGAATTAATATTTAATGTTGAGTATTCAACATTTTTTTTGAGAATAATATTAACTACACCTGCAATGGCATCAGATCCATATTGAGCTGAAGCACCATCTCTTAGAACCTCTACATGGTCAATAGCAGCTGTTGGAATACTTTTCATATCAGTACCTACCTCACCTTTACCAGGAGTATCATTTATGTATACTAAAGCACTTAAATTTTTTCTCTTACCATTTACTAAAACCAATGTTCTACTAGGTCCTAATCCTCTTAATTCAGCTGGGTCAAAATGTGCAGTAGCATCAGAAATAGTTTGATTAGAAGAATTATAAGAAGGTATTTTATAGGTTAGCATTTGATCAATACTAACTTGTCCACTAGAGGTTAATTCTTTAGCACTTACATTATCAATTGGCACTGGAGAGTCTAAAATTGTTCTTGGTTTCGCTCTATTTCCGGTAACTACCACTTCGTCTAAACCAACACCACCTTCTAAAAGGATAATAGCCACTGATTGGTTAGCATCAGTTATTTCTTTTTCTACAGTTGTAAATCCTAACAGTGTCACAGAAATTGTTACAGGTAATTTATTAACTCTTAGTATAAAATTACCATCTGCATCAGAAGTTGTTCCGTTTGAAGTTCCTTTTTCTATAACATTTGCAAAAGGCATAATTTCTCCATTACTGTCTGTTATTTTCCCTGTAATTGTTTGTGCAATTATGCCCAATGGCAATAAAAAAGCACAGAAAAATAACAACTTTTTAAATAGTAGTTTTTGTTTCATAAGTTTTAAAGAATTAGTTAATATTATAACAAAGGTTAGCTTTTTTTAATAGAAAACAAAGAAATTAGTTTTAAAATTTAAAATTTGATATAATTTTGACGGAATAAGTATGGATTACGCAAAGAGATTGCCTTTTGTATTATTAAATAATATATTGCACCTTTTTAACCAAATTTTAACAACAAAAATCTCGCTTAAACCCTAAGTTTGCTGTCCCAAAATATAGTGGCAGAATACAATTAATTTTTAATTAAATAATGGAAGAACAAAACCCAACTGTTGATATTAGAGCTATCAATGAAAAAATAGAGAAAGAAAGTGCCTTTATAGATCTCTTAACTTTAGAAATGAAAAAAGTAATTGTGGGCCAAAAACATATGGTTGAACGATTGTTAATAGGTCTTTTAGGAAATGGTCATATCTTATTAGAAGGTGTACCAGGACTAGCAAAAACATTGGCTATTAATACACTCTCTAAAGCTGTAAAAGGATCATTTAGTAGAATTCAATTTACACCTGATTTGTTACCGGCAGATGTTGTTGGAACCATGATCTATAATATGAAAGAAAATGACTTTTCAATAAAGAAAGGTCCCATATTTGCCAATTTTGTACTGGCTGATGAAATTAATAGAGCACCTGCTAAAGTGCAATCTGCTTTGTTAGAAGCTATGCAAGAGCATCAAGTAACTATTGGTGAAACCACTTTTAAATTGCCTGAACCATTTTTAGTCATGGCTACACAAAACCCTATTGAACAAGAAGGAACTTATCCTTTACCCGAAGCTCAAGTGGATCGTTTTATGTTGAAAACAGTTATAGATTATCCTAAATTAGCAGAAGAGCAGTTAATAATGAGGAATAATTTGAAGGGAAGTTTTGAAAAGGTAAATGCTGTGGTAAGTCTTAAGGAAATTTTGGATGCTAGAGCATCTGTTCAAGAAGTTTATATGGATGAAAAAATAGAAAAATATATTTTAGATATAGTTTTTGCAACACGTTCACCTGAAGATTATAGATTACCAGATTTAAAGCCTTTAATAAGTTTTGGTGCATCACCAAGAGGGAGTATCAATTTGGCTATGGCAGCAAAATGTTTTGCGTTTATAAAACGTAGAGGATATGTTATCCCTGAAGATGTTAGAGCAGTTGTACATGATGTGCTTCGCCATAGAGTAGGAATTACTTATGAAGCTGAAGCTGAAAATGTAACTTCAGTTGATATTATTAATAAAATTGTTAACGAAGTAGAAGTGCCTTAAAGCCCCTAAATTCCCGAAGGGGACTTACTGGGAAAATAAATATAATTAAAGTATGATTTAATAGTCCTTCTTTAAGGGAAGGATTTAGGATGGCTAATGGATACTAAAGAAATACTTAAAAAAGTTCGTAAAATTGAGATTAAGACACGCAGGTTGTCTGATCATATATTTTCAGGAGAATACCACAGTTCTTTTAAAGGGCGGGGGATGACTTTTTCAGAAGTACGTCAGTATCAATTCGGAGACGATGTACGTGCTATTGATTGGAATGTAACTGCCAGATATAATGAACCTTTTGTAAAAGTTTTTGAAGAAGAAAGAGAGCTGACCATGGTACTCATGGTTGACATAAGCGGATCAGAATTTTTTGGGACTACTGAGCAGTTTAAAAGAGAAACTATTACTGAAATAAGTGCAACATTAGCTTTTTCTGCTATTCAAAATAATGATAAAGTAGGATTATTATTATTTTCTGATGAAATAGAATTATTTATTCCACCAAAAAAGGGAAAAACACATGTGTTGAGAATTATTAGAGAATTGATTGAATTTCATCCTAAGAGTAAAAAGACCAATATTACCCAAGCTTTACGATACTTATCTAATGTAATGAAAAAGAAAGCTATTGTTTTTATTTTGTCCGATTTTGTTGATAATAACTATGATAATGCTTTAAAAATTGTAGGTAGAAAACATGACGTTACCGGGATTAGAGTGTATGATAGATATGAAGAAAAATTACCTGCAATTGGTATGGTTTCAATTTTGGATGCCGAAACAAGTAAAACTACATTGGTCAATACTAGTTCTAAAAAGGTCAGAACTAATTATGTGGCACAGTACTTAAAGAATGTTGACTATTTTGAAAATACATTTAGAAAAAGTGGATCAGGGATTATCAATACACGAATTGATGAAAGTTATGTAAAGAAATTATTAGGTTATTTTAAACGTAAAGGAGCTAAATGAAGTTGAAAATTGGTGTAAATAATAAAATAATAATTCCTTGCTATCTTTCTGGTAGTATGAAAGGGTTTAATATCATGTTTTTTAGTCAAAACACAGTTGAGAGATCAATAACCTTTCAATTTCAAAATTGGATTAAGAAACACGTTTTTATGTTTATCCTTCTGATAGGAGTTTTAGGTTTTTCTCAAAATGAGCCTAAAGTGAATGCTAGTGCTGATACAACTAAAATAAGAATTGGTGAACAAATCAATTATCAATTGTCCGTAGATCATGTGGATGCTGGCGTAACTTTTCCCGAACTTCAATTGGATAGTTTGGGCAAAATTGAAATTGTTGAAGCTCTACATATTGATACTTTAAAAAACAGGTTAGTAAAAAAATATAGATTAACCAGTTTTGATAGTGGTAGATATGTTATCCCACAACAGCGTATTACGGTATGGAGCCAAGAATATGTTACCGATTCATTAATTATTGATGTAGCTACGGTAGCTGTAGATACACTTAAACAAAAAATGTATCCAATTAAAGCGGTTCAAAATGAACCTTATTCATTAGAAGATTTAAAACCATTTATTTGGTGGATCATAGGTATATTGTTGTTCATAGCAGCCCTATTATATTTCATCTTTAGAAAAAAGAAAACACTTGAAGAAATTGAAGCAGGTATTCCGGTCTACGATTTGGCTTCAAAGAGATTAAAAGAGTTGGATACCAAACAATTATGGCAACAAAATAAAATTAAGAAATACTATATAGAATTAACAGATATAGTGAGAAGTTATATTGAAAGAGAATTGAAAATACCTGCACTAGAATCAACTACTAACGAGTTGATGGAAACC
>DEIV01000098.1 GCA_002352665.1 Flavobacteriaceae bacterium UBA2765 | reverse complement strand
ACCTACCGGGCTAAAATGGGCATAGAGGTCAGCATGCTGTATTCTACCATAATGGTATAACATAGCTCTACGCCATAATGATAATTTTAATTTTTTTACTCTTGACTTTATAACTGTGTTGGCTGGAAATAATACATCTTTCCAAGTTAGTTTATTTACTTTTAAAAGTTGTTTATATTTGCTAAAGGCATTTGCCCAGTCTATAGCAATACTTTTATAGTCTTTCCAGAAGACTAATTTTTCTTCTCCTGTTTTATCTTTTTCTACTTCTTTTCTTGGAATTACCGCATAGGCAGGTATTACCAATTGTCCACCGTTTTCAACAGAGACAATATCTTTACCTTGTTTCTTAGTATATCTTTCAGGTGCTTTATTTTGAAAAAATTCAACACTATATAAAGTTGTATCTCCTTTTGGATTGCATGCACTATCAATTTTAGGGATATCACCATCTCTAATCACCAGATCACCTCGGTCATTTGAAAAAGTAAATTGGACAGAATGTTCTTTAAGAGCATTAAAATCACTAATGGCTTGTAAATGTTCATAAATACCTCTTTTGTGTCTTAATTTATGATATTTAGTGTTAAATATATCCGTCAAAGCATTTGTAAATTTAACATGTACTTGTTTGTCTTCTTTTAAGAGTGGAGACCATGGGACCCCATCCCAAAAATCTTTATCTACGCCATAATATTTTACCTTTGCATTTAGAAAATCATCATACTCATCGTCCCATAAATTTTGTGGTTGGTGTACGCCCAAATATATTAAATTTAAAGGTATTTGTTTCCAGCCTAATTCACTGGCATATTTTAACACCCCTAAGGCAAAACCTGCTCCCGGAGCATTACCTTGACTATGCATTACAACAGTTACGGGTTTATACCCGGGGGAATAACTTTTAATAAAGGGTATTTTTTCTTTGGTAGCTTCTACTTCTTCTTTAGGTATGATTCCCCATTGAAATTTTGCCCAGTGGTATCCTTGTGCAATACCATGATCTATGCGATGAGCGGCATTTGAGGCTAAGCCATGCGAACCATTTAAAAAATGTTGGTTTCTACCTGCATTAAAATGACTGGCGTAAGTGTTCGAGCCTTCAAAATCGTTTCTTATATCATTCCAATAACCCCAAAAGATTTCTCTTAATTCTTTTTGGGTCATTAATGGTATGGGTTTTGCAATTTTAGGGATATCAATACCCACAGATTTTTCCTTTATCGTGGGAATTTTAGCATTAATAGGTGGTAAATAGGGTATGGTAGGAAATATATTCATTGGAAATTGAAATTGTACATCTTCAAACTCAACACTAGGATAAGGTATGCTTATTTCTTTACTTTTTCTATCAGCCTCAATTTCTTCAGGAGTCATATTTTCAATACCCATTATTTCTCTTGACAATAGGATATTTTGTTCGTCTATTGGGTCATTTTCATTCGCATTTTGTCCTCTAAACCCTTTTATATCATGATTTACGTCTAATAGTGCATTTAAAATCCCTCCTAACGATTTACTAAAATAACCATTAGCAAAAATAATTTCACCGGCTAACTTGGCATAATTTTTATCTAATTCAGGTTCTTCCTTACCTGTACCTACTAAGGTTTGGCCAACATCTTTTACAGTTACCACACCACCTTTGCTACATTCTATATTTGAATTTTTCATCACAAAGGTTTTGTTGCCCATTCGACTTCTTTTACTGGTTTGTTTCCATTCTTGTAATACGGGTGAGCACGGACTGTTATTGGCACAAGCACAACTACCAAAAAAAGGAGGCTTTAGGGTTTTGTCTTTACTGGTGGCTTTTAACTTTTTCTTTATGGTTAGTTTTTGTTGTGAAGTAACAATAATTTCACCTAAGGCAGAACCCTTGTCACATTGTAGCTTTCCGCCTTCTACTAAATAATGTCTTCTTGCCATTTGGATTTATGATTTTTTATTCTTAGTAAGTAATTTTACTTGGAAATGTAATGATACCACCAATAACTATAAACGTAATAAGACTTGCAAGTATAGCTGTTAACTTATAAAATGGTATTCCTTGGTTGAGTTTAACAGCATATATCATACATGCAAAAATTAATGAAACAATAACCCCTATAAGAAATGCTGTTTGTCCAATTCTCAATAAAACATTATCAGGAGTAAAAGATTTATTTATTTTAACAGGTTTTTTCATCCATGATACAAATCGCTGATTAAAATTAGATACTGTTAATTTTATATTTGATATAATAGGTTTACCATATTTTTGATAATTTCTTGAAATCCAATAAATTATTTCTTTTCCATCCTTAATAAAGAATTTAATCAATTTTAATACTGTAAGAATTTTTGTTAGCATATTTTTAGATTTTTAATGAATATATTTTTTCTAACTATTTACTAATAGTTCAATATTATTTATTTTTCTCTATTCTCTATTCTCTATTCTCTATACATTTAATCTCCATAATCAACATCTTCAGCACTTTGAATGGTTATTTTACCCTTACCATCTATCAACATTTTACCTGTGTTAGTTTGCATAAAAAGTTCACCAGATACTTGATCTAGTTTTTTACCAATAGAAATATCTTTGTTTTTAAAAATATGTTCGGTACTATTATTAGCAGAAATCTCAATTTTTTCTTTTATGGATTCTGTTTTGTTCTTTCCAATATCGATATCCATGTCTTCCTGAACATTAAAAATAACATTTTTAGCATTAAATTCCATATCACCCAGTGCTGTAAACACCATTTTTCCTTCTGAAGTGTTGATATGCATGCTGTTTCCATTTTTATCAGTAATGGTTATCATCTCTCCTCCATTTGTATCATTGAGTTCAATGCTGTTTCCACTCCTGGTCTTTATCGCCTTAATATTATTATCAGGGTCGGCAAAAGAGCTATTGGCTGTTTTATTAAATCCGGCACTCAGTACAAAAGGTCTTTCTGCATTGCCGCCTTCAAAACCTATCAATACCTCTTCTCCTTTTTCAGGGATAAAATAAAATCCTTTATCAGCTCCGGCATAAGGTGTTACCATTTTGATCCATGGTGTAGTGCTGTCACCATCTTTTTGTTGCCAGGGAAATTGTACTTTTATCCTACCTAAACCATCAGGATCTGCATTGTCTTTAACTATAGCACGTTGACTTTCTGCTCTAGGAAAATTAAAGGCATTGCTGTAGGCCGGATAGGCAGTACCCTCGGGTACACCCTCAAAACTATTAATATAATTACCGGAACTGCCAAATCTATGTACAATCTTAGTAATCATATAACTGCCATAAGTATCTTTTTTGGATTCATCTATAAAATTAAAGCCCTGTATTTTTAAAGTATCTGCCAATCTTAATTGATATAAGATAGAAGTACCTATAGCCCTTAGCATATTAGAGGTTTTACCTAAGGTATGTGCCTTGGTGGCTTGATCTATACCTTGCTGACTGCTAAACTCAGGTTGGCCATGTACCCAATGATAATAACCTTGGGTATTGTACAAGGTATCAGAACCTTGTTTTACGGTTTGTATATAGGGATGATTGGCAGAAGGGCTAGAACTACCGGACTGCCCCTCAAAAGGAGTATTATGAACCCAATCATGTTGATTGACACTAAAGCCTTGTTCTTGTAAAGAGCCATGTAAACCAAAAGTTCTTAATTCTTTACCATAAAAGCCTTCAACGGTTTTTTCTCCAATTCTACCCACACAAAGTTCTTTGCCATTATTGTATAACCATTTACCATAACGAGAACACATACGATGTACAAAAGCATAATCACTTTCATTATACTGTACGGTATAGGGTAGGGTAGTACCCATTTGATGGCCAAAATTCTTTTGTAATGTACTATGGTCTTTAATAGCTCCGGAGATAACATCTTGCAGGGTGTTACCTTGTTCAAAACTCATACAATCAAAACGATGAGATAGCAACACATCAGGACTAAAACCACTGATAATGATGGTACCTGTGGCGGCATCAGTTTTTTGTAATTGTACGTCATTTATCAAACCGACAAATTCTAGGGTATCTTGATAAGAAATACTCATTTTTTTACCAATATAGTTAATGGTCTGATCCATTAGGGCAGCCCCATAGCCTTCTTTAGCACTAGTGGCAAAGCTAACAGCAAATTGATTATGGGTCCCCATAATTTGGGTAATTTCAACTTGAAAGGTGGCATCTGCTAATACTTCTGAACCGTCTATAAATAGTTTAGATAAATTTTTGGACATAGCAATTGTTTTTTTTTGGTTAATATATTTAAATCTTAATCATATTTAATACCTTTCTATCCATTAGTTTCTAACGGATAGTAATAATGCATTTAATTACCAAATTGTAGGGGTTGTTAAGAAGAAATTATGCTAAAAAAAAAAGATTAGCAAATAAAAAATATATAAAACATTTTGTTTTTCTCCCCAAATAATAACGTCTAAAGTATAACATAAATTTGATTTATCAAAATTTTTTATATCTACCCATTTATGCTCATCTAGTTATCATATCACCTGAATCTGCCTAAAGACGGCATATCGGCATGCTTTAGCTTTCAACTCCCCCGTCCACGCCAAAATCATGGTCATCTCCCTTTATCTGAATAGAAGAGCCTACAACTGATCTAAAAATAATCAAAAAAAGATGTAGATATATCGTATTCCGGATAAAGTACGCTCAAGACGATGTATGCTGCAAATTTATGAGCTTTAACAGGAGTCTACGCTATAACCCTTAAATTTACTGATTTAATTAATTTAACCATCTGATTATCAATAGTAATAAATTCAAAATATTGAGTTTTTACGTAGTCTCACGGTTAATCTAAAATTTTTATTTTCTAATGGTTTATTGAAAAAAATTCATTATTTTTGTCTAAAGCAAAGGAGATGTAGGAAACTTCAATATTTTTGTCTTCCTAGATATATTTATATTCAGAAATTTCATTCTCCTATTGTTGTTTGGGACTTATCTTATTTACGTGTCTAGCAACATTATGAGTGTTCCAAAGCAAAAAACAGCCAAATATTTTTTGGCTGTTTTTTATTTCTTAGTATAAAATTGAATTGCAATGTTTACGTCTAACATTAAAGAAATATCAAAATAATTGTTTGATATATATTGGTGATAATAAAAAATATTAGTAAATTTAAACGGAGCAAAGAAAAACCTTGCAGTTAATTCCATTAAAATTCTTCTTAATTTTTTTGGTTTCTTTGCTCTTATTTTATTAAAAGCTTTTTCCTTATTTTGACAATTCTATCTGGGAGACTTTATCTAAAAATAGTTTGTTTTCTATCTGGGCCTACAGAAACAATTTTAATTGGTACTTGTAGTTCTTTTTCAATAAAGTCTATATATGTAATTAAATTTTTTGGTAATTGATCAGCAGAGTCCATTTTGGTCAAATCCGCTTGCCATCCTTTGAATTCAGTGTAGTTTACACTCACATTTTCAGGTTCTATATTATAGGGTAAATGCGTAATTTCTTTGCCTTTATATTGATAGGAAGTACAAATTTTAATGGTGTCAAATCCTGATAGCACATCACCTTTCATCATATTAAGCTGGGTGACACCATTTACCTGAACCGTATATTTTAAGGCTACCAGATCTAACCATCCACAACGTCGTGGTCTACCGGTGGTAGCACCAAATTCCTGACCCACTTTAGCCATGGTCTTACCATCTTCATCAAACAATTCCGTTGGAAAAGGGCCGGAACCAACACGTGTAGTGTATGCTTTAAAAATACCAAAAACTTTACCAATTTTACTTGGGGCAACGCCTAAACCCGTACAAGCACCTGCCGCAGTAGTATTAGAGGAAGTTACATAAGGATAGGTACCAAAATCTATATCTAAAAGTGAACCTTGTGCACCTTCAGCTAAAATAGTTTTATCAGCTTGCATAGCATTGAATAAATAGGCTTCACTATCAATAAAGGTTAGTTGCTTTAAAATATCAACTGCTTTACAAAATTGATTTTCCAGTTCTTTAAGATCAAATTGGATATCAACTTCAAAAAAATCGAGCATTTTTAAATGCTTTTTGGTTAAAGCATCATACTTATCTTTCCAATTTTCTAATTCTAAATCGCCTATCCTAATCCCATTCCTACCCGTTTTATCCATATAAGTCGGGCCAATTCCTTTTAAAGTAGAACCAATTTTTGCCTTTCCTTTAGCTGTTTCTGAAGCAGCATCTAACAATCTATGTGTGGGTAGAATGATATGTGCTTTTCGCGAAATAAATAATTTTGATTTAAAATCAATATTATATTTTTCAAGATCTTCAAGTTCTTTTTGAAAAATAACAGGGTCTATTACCACCCCATTTCCAACAATATTTAAGGCTTTATCGTGAAATATACCTGAAGGAATGGTATGTAATACATGTTTATTACCATCAAAAATCAGGGTATGACCGGCATTCGGACCACCTTGAAAACGTGCTATTATATCGTAGTTCTTGGTAAGTACATCTACTATTTTTCCTTTTCCTTCATCACCCCATTGTAAGCCTAGTAACAGATCAACCATTATTAATAATTTTTATAAATTTAAATTAGTGTTTATTTTTTTCTCCGTAGAAATATAAAGAATGATTTGACACAGTTATATCGAAAACTTCTTCTATTGTTTTTTTTATAGTTTGAATTCTTGGATCGCAAAATTCGATAACTTCACCTGTATCTGTTAAAATAATATGATCGTGTTGCTTGTCAAAATAAGATTTTTCGTAATGTGCTTGGTTTTGTCCGAACTGATGCCTTCTTACCAAACCACATTCTAAGAGTAATTCTATTGTATTATATAAAGTTGCCCTACTTACCCGGTATTTTTTATTTTTCATATAGATATAAAGAGATTCTATATCAAAATGTTCATCATGATCATATATTTCCTGAAGAATAGCATATCGTTCAGGTGTTTTTCTATGGTTGTTTTTTTCTAAAAAGTTAGTAAAAACATTTTTTACAATTTCTTGACTTTTAGAATTATCCATATGGTATTTATATAGCTTAGATAAGCAAATTTACATTTAAAAAAGATGATATTGATATTCATTTACGCAAAATGATTAACAACTTTTAAACAAAGCAAAAATGATTATTTATTTAATCGTATTACCTTATCAATACCCTCAATTTTCTTCAACTTTTCTATTAATTTTTTAAGTTGATCATTGTTTTTTATGCCCACTGTTATTCTTCCATCAAAAACACCTTGTTCCCCACTTATATTAAGATTATAGATATTTACATGCATACTGGTTGATATTACTCGGGTAACATCGTTAACCAAACCTAAGTGATCTATACCTGTTAATTTTAACAGCACTTTATGTTCTTGTTGTGTAGAATCTATCCATTTTGCAGGCATAATTCTATAAGCGAATTGAGACTGCATACTAATAGCATTAGGGCAATTTTGTTTATGCACCTTAATCCCTTCTGAAACCGTTACAAATCCAAATACTTTATCACCTGGTATAGGATTACAACATTGGGCAAGTTTATAATCTAATTTGTCTTGATCTTTGCCAAATACCAATAGATCAAACTTATCAGTAAGCTCAACACTTTTGTTTTCTGTGGTATTTTTATCGCTACCTCTTTTTATAGTATTTTTAAAGAAATTATATAAAGCATTACTTCTTTGGCTTACATAGTTTTTTAGTTGTTGATTATCAATGGATCCATTACCGAATCTATAAAAAAGGTCATGGCTTGTTTTGAGTTTAAAATAATTAACCAATTCATTGACCGTCTTTTCGTTTAGTGGCACTTTTAAATGTCTGAGCTTACGTTCAAGCACTTCTTTGCCTTCTTTTGCTACTAATTTTTGGTCTTCCTTTAGGGCTGTTTTAATCTTAGATTTAGCCCTGGCTGTTTGTACATAATCTAACCAACTTAATTTAGGTTTTTGACTAATTGAAGTGATAATTTCTACTTGATCACCACTATTTAAGATATAACTTAATGGTACCAATTTACCATTTACTTTGGCTCCTCTACAGGTTAAACCAACGTCAGTATGGATTGCAAAAGCAAAATCTAATGGTGAGGATCCCTTAGGTAAAGACTTAATATCTCCTTGTGGTGTGAATATATATATTTCTTTGGCATATAAATTAAGTTTGAATTGTTCAACAAAATCGACAGCATTGATATCGGGATTTTCTAAGGTCTCTTTCAATTTATTCAACCAATTTTCTAAACCACTCTCTTTAGTGTTACCGTGTTTATATTTAAAATGAGCAGCATACCCTTTTTCTGCAATTTCATCCATACGTTGAGAGCGTATTTGAACTTCTACCCATCTTCCTTTTGGACCCATTACCGTAATATGCAAAGATTCATATCCGGTAGATTTTGGTTGAGAAATCCAATCTCTTAAACGGTTTGGGTTGGGGTTAAAACTATCAGTTACAATAGAATAAATCTTCCATGCGTTGAACTTTTCTTGAGCAATATCAGAGCTGTATATAATTCTGATGGCAAATTTATCATAGATCTCATCAAAAGAAACATTTTGATTTCGCATTTTCTTTCTGATAGAGTAAATGGATTTTGACCTACCTTTAATTACATAATTAAAATTTTCTTTGTCTAATGTATTTTCTATATGCTCAGAAAATTCATTAATATATTCATTTTGTTGTTCTTTACTTTCTTTTATTTTATCAAAAATGTCTTGATAAACCTCCGGTTCTGTATATTTCAAACCCAGGTCTTCTAATTCCGTTTTAATATTATATAATCCTAATCTATGTGCTAAGGGAGCATATATGTATAGTGTTTCAGAAGAAATTTTTATTTGCTTATGCTGGGGCATGGCTCCCATAGTTTGCATATTGTGTAGACGGTCTGCTATTTTTATTAAAATTACACGTACATCATCATTTAATGTAAGTAACATTTTTCTAAAATTTTCAGCTTGGATAGAGGCTTCTTGATCTTTACTAAGTCTTGATATTTTAGTTAATCCGTCAACAACTCTCGCTATAGTTTCTCCAAATAGACGTTCTATATCCACTATAGTATAATCATCAGAATCTTCAACCACATCATGTAATAACGCACAAATGATTGATGTAGCTCCTAATCCAATTTCATTGGCAACAATACTTGCCACGGCTAATGGATGATAAATATATGGTTCGCCAGTTTTTCTACGCTGGTCTTTATGAGCATCAACGGCAACATCAAATGCCTTACGTATCGATTCCATATCTTTTTTAGATAATGTCTGATAAGTAGCACTTAACATGTCTTTATAACGTATAGCTATCTCCTTATTTTCATCTTCTATTGTTGCCGTATATGTCATAGAATAAAAGTAATATAAAGATTTTTATTGGACAAACTTTAGGTTGATTTTAAGCGGAGTTTAAGTTTCAACTTTTACCATTAGAAAAGAAGAATGAAACTTAGATAAAATACAAATATCCATGGTTTAATATTGATTTTGATCATAGCATCACAGTATTTACGGTATTAAAAAAATCTAATTAGCATTAGTTTTACGCATGGCTGTAACTCTTTGCAATAATGTAGGGTGAGAGTAGTGCATAAAGACATAAGCTTTATGAGGTGTTAAATTACTTAAACTATTTTTAGATAATTTTTTTAAAGCAGATATTAATGGAGTTGCACCAAAATATAATTTAGCATAATCATCAGCTTGATACTCAAATTTTCTTGAAAAATAATTCATGATAAGTCCGGTAATCTCAGAAATGGGACTATATAAAACACCAAAAGCAATTAGGCCAATATGGAAACTAGGTTCTGATACTGATAGTGCATTTGCCAATAATTTATTATCTATAAAAAAAGATAAAATATATAAAGTTAGACCTGTTAATAGGATGGAACTTACCATATTAAAAAGGACATGCTTTTTTTTATAATGTCCTACTTCATGTGCTAAAACGGCTACAATTTCGTCTGTTTCTAGATCGTTAATTAAGGTATCATATAAAACAATTCTTTTTTTTCTACCAAATCCAGTGAAATAGGCATTGGCTTTTGTAGATCGTTTTGAACCATCTATCACAAAAATTTTATCCAAATTAAAACCTATTTTTTTTGCAAATTTTTCCAATTGGGTTTTAAGCTCTCCGTCTTCTAAAGGAGTTTGTTTATTGAATAAAGGCACAACTAAAGAAGAGTAAAACAAAGTCATAAATATTGAAAATAAAGCAATAAATACCCAGGTATATATCCAGAAATTTTTACCCGTTTGTTGATAGAACCAAACTATCAATGCTAAAACACCACCTCCAATAACAATCATTAGCAACCATCCTTTTATTTTGTCTAAAAAGAATAGTTTTTTAGTGGTTTTGTTAAAACCATATTTTTCTTCTATTACAAAGGTTTTGTAATAGGAGAGTGGTGTAGTTAAAATATCACTCCCTAACATAATCACACCAAAAAACACTAAAGCTATCAAGATAGTGTTAGTGCTGATACTTCTAGCAAATTGGTCTACATAGGCAAATCCTTCAAAAAAGAAAAATGCTATGGTCAGCACAAATGAAAACATAGAAATTAAACTAGAGAATTGAAAATTTTCTTTCTTATATTTTTGAGATTTAATATAGGCAGTTTCATCATAGACATCATTCAACTGCTTAGGAATTTCATCATCAAAATGTTTAGCATTAATATAGTCTAAATACTTGTCAATCAAAAAGTTAATAATAAGTATAGCAATAATTAAATTAAACAGTAATTGTGATGTCATTTTAAGATATTAATTGTATAGCGCGTAATTAATCACCATGTAAATGGCCTACATTTTTAGAATACGTTTGGCAAATTTATATTTCTTTTTCCAATAAACGTTGTCTAAATTAGATTTGGTTATGCCCTGAGAAGTTGAACTGTGTATAAACATATTATTTCCCACATAAATACCAACATGTCTATACCTTCTAGACGGTCTAAAAAATACCAAGTCACCCGGTTTAAGTTTATATTTAGAGATTTTTCTACCTAATTTAGCAATATCTTTGGTCACTCTTGGCAGTTGCGTTTGTAATCCGTCTCGATATACTTTTTGAACAAATCCCGAACAATCAAAACCTCTATTATCCGTTCCTCCATACTTATATTTTACACCCTTATATATTTGATATTGTTGCTCTATTTTGTTTTCAACTTTAGCATTTTGAATTGCTCTTTTTGATGTTCCACAACTGGTTAAAAATAAAACAAAAACAAGAGAAATTATGAGATAAATTTTATTCATTTACTTGAAATTACGTTGTCTTTTGGCTTCAAAAATAAGAATTGAAGCTGAAACAGACACATTTAGTGAATCTATTTGTCCTTGCATAGGAATAATTATATTTTGACTGGCATTTTTTAACCATTCCTCACTTAAACCCGTTGCTTCCGTACCCACCACAATGGCAGAAGGCTTGGAAAAATTTACGGTGTGATACGGTTTTGAAGCCGTTAAGGCCGCACAATAGATGGCCACACTATTTTTATTTAAGAATTTAATAATTTCATCAGTTGTTCCGGTAGCTATTTTATTGGTAAAAACACAGCCAACACTTGATCTGATAATATTAGGGTTATAGAGATCTGTTTTAGGATTAGCAATTAAAACCATATCTACATTTGCAGCATCAGCAGTTCTTAGTAAGGCTCCTATATTACCCGGTTTTTCAGGAGCTTCAGCAACTAAAATTAAAGGACTATTATTTTCTATACTAATGGCTTCTATAGTGAGATTTTTGCTTTTGGCAATGGCAATAATGCCTTCAGTAGAATCTCGCTGGGCAATTTTTTGATATACTTCTCTGTTTATTTGTATGAATTCACAATCAAATTGATAGTTGGTCAATTCATTATGATTTAAAATTTCTGGACAATATAAAATCGTAGAAAATTGATAATTTCCTTTTTTGGCCAAAGAGATTTCACGTTTACCTTCAATGATAAAGAGTCCCGATTTTTTACGTTCACGGGATTTACTTTGCAAGCGTAAAACTTCTTTTATTAAAGAATTATGGATACTAGTAATTTCTTTTTGCACAATTAAAGTTTGTCAAAAATAGAAAAAGCTCTTGAGATAGCCCTTCTTCAAATAAATAAAGTTTGGTTAATCATTTGCTTTTGAATATTTCTCACTAAATCTTTTCCATAATTCGGTTTGATGTGTTTCAAGGCTAAGAATTTAAGATTATAAAACTTTATGCAATTAAATGCCGTACTTCAAATGGTATGCTACCAATAAATCAATCATTCTATTATAACTTTTCATGCCATCTTTTTGCTGATTGGCTTTTAAATAATTGTCATAAAATAGTTTAAAAAATGGCTCCAAATCGTTTTGATAAGACAGCCAAAACTCTTGTGATTCTTCAATGTTTTTTAGAACTCCCTTCGGTATATTTTCTATAATTTCTTTTGCCTTTTCTTCATCAAGGGAATAGAGTCCTGCAATTGAAAACCGTAATGCCTTGATATAAGTAGCATAATTAAAATAAAGGTCATTATATTTTGTTGCCGCTAAAAAACCAATAAAATTAGCCTCACTTTCAGAGGCTATTCCCAACTGATGTGCAACTTCATGACAACTAATAGCTGGTAAATTTATGTTTGGCACTTTATAATTGACCTGTGCCTCTCCAGATAAGGGATTTAAATATCCTGAAAAACCCATATAACTCAGAGGTAAGCTGAATAATGATTTTTTTATGGAGATATTTTGGTATTGATAATGGGGATAGATCTTTGATAAATTATCATAAGCACTTGCCGTTTTTGATAGAATCTCATTCTTTGAATAAGGAATAATTACAGGTAAAGTATCATGATTGACCAACTGCATTTGAGTTTTTTTTACATGTTCTAATAAACGGTTAGTTACTTGTGTTAATTCGGTAAGATTATAAGGCTTTTGTTCCAATTCTAATGTTGTGTATAAAGAGTTTCTGTGATAATTCATTCCCCATAAAAAATGGAAAAAAAAATAAAATACAGATAAATAAGCTCCAAGCGTAAAGAGATGTTGTAGCGTATTTTTAAATTTATTTTTTACCCATTTTATTGTTCCAATAATAAATGCCAGTCCTATAAAAAAGTAGAGTACATCTCCTACAGAAAAAGGAAGCCATCCGAAAATAATTCTAAAAAGTTTTGAAATAAAAGGATAAATACCATGAGCATAATACTTCTCAATTGTATTAGGAAAATAAGATAATAATTTTACTAAAAGTAATTGTACAACTAATAAGAGGCTAAGTATTTGATACACGGATAGTTTCTTCATTTGTCAAAAATACTCAAAAAAATAAAGACACTTTTATAATTTAGACTTATTAACAATAAATTCACTTGTTAACATAATGTGTTCAAATTTAGTTGTATATTAGGGTATATATTTTGGATTTAAAAATTACATTTGCTGCATGGAAAAGTTACAACCTATAAGAACACAAAGTGCCAAAAAAGGGACTTTAATTAACCTTGAAAAAGGTAAATTACCCCCACAAGCAGTTGATTTAGAGGAAGCTGTATTGGGAGCTATGATGATTGACAAAAAAGGAGTAGATGATGTTATAGATATTTTACATGCTGATGCTTTTTACAAACAAGCCCATCAGCATATTTATGATGCTATGTTTAAGTTGTTTAATGAATCTGAACCTATAGATTTATTGACAGTTACAAGTCAATTGCGTAAAGAAGGAAAATTAGAAAGTGTTGGTGGTGATTTTTATTTGGTAGGGTTAACACAAAAAGTAGCTTCTTCTGCTCATATTGAATTTCATGCCAGAATCATTATTCAAAAATATATTCAGAGACGTCTTATTAGTATCTCAAGTGAAATAATTGACGAAGCTTATGATGAAACATCTGATGTTTTTGATTTATTAGATACTGCTGAAACCAAATTATTTGAAGTTACCCAAGGTAATTTAAAGAAGAGTTCTGAAGCCGCAGAGGGATTGGTTAACCAAGCCCTTAAAAAAATTGAAGAAATTTCTAACAAAGAGGGTATGAGTGGTGTACCTTCAGGATTCTCAAAATTAGATGCATTAACATCAGGTTGGCAACCATCTGATTTGGTAATATTGGCTGCAAGACCAGGTATGGGTAAAACAGCCTTTGTCATGTCTATGGCGAAAAATGTAGCTATAGATTTTGATATTCCTGTGGCCATATTTTCCTTAGAGATGTCATCTGTACAGTTAATTACCAGGATGATCTCTAGTGAAACCGGTATTTCATCAGGTAAATTGAGAAAAGGTGATTTACAACCTCATGAATGGGAACAATTAAATGTAAAAGTTAAAAACTTATCTAAAGCACCTATATTTATTGATGACACACCTTCATTATCCATTTTTGATCTACGGGCAAAAGCCAGACGATTGGCCTCTCAACATGGTGTTAAAATTATAATTATTGATTATTTGCAATTGATGACAGCTGGTACTGCTGCAAAAGGTGGTGGAAATAGAGAACAAGAAATTTCTACCATATCTAGAAATTTAAAGGCTTTGGCAAAAGAATTGAGTATTCCTGTGATTGCATTATCTCAATTGTCTCGTGCTGTTGAAACACGTGGTGGAAGCAAGCGTCCTTTATTATCAGATTTACGTGAATCTGGTGCCATAGAACAAGATGCCGATATTGTTTCTTTTATTTTTAGACCTGAATATTATGGTCAAACAGAATGGGATGATGATGAACGTACGCCTTGTGAAGGCCAAGCAGAATTTATAGTTGCCAAACATAGAAATGGTGGTTTGGAAAATATCCGACTAAAATTTACAGGGCATTTGGCAGAATTTTCAGATTTAGAAGAGGCATTTGCTACAGAATTCCAATCTAAAATGAATGAAGCTATTGAGCCAAAGAATTATCAGAACCCTAATGATGCGTTTGAAGATGTATCTGATGATGGAGATGTTCCGTTTTAGATATTGTTTTTAATATTAATCCACGATTTGCATCGCCCATTCGTTTTGAGTTTTAAGTAAATTTCTAAGTGCATGTTTGATGATCCATTGTCTTTCTTTTGTGGCATCTATACTCCATTTATTTATGAGTTCTTGTCCAATTTTAAAATTATCTTTCAATATATCATTTAGACAATTGGCAACCGATTTTTGAACATATTTAGAAGAATCATCTTTTAAATTGTTAAGTATTGGAATGATGAGTTTGGGATTCTGAACAAACATATCCATTTTTTTTGCCCATGGCAATCTTGGTCTTAGCCCCTCACTTGACAGTCTTCTTAGATGTCTATTATCATCTTTAGACCATAATCTCATTACTGCTAAAGTCTGTTGGGTATAAAGTTCTAAATACGGTCGGATGGCATATTCACCTGTATTTCGCTTGGTAATTTCACTAATGGCGTTCATTGATACTTCAAAATCCTCTAACCCGTATTTTTCAACATATTTTGCAATAGGCATTATCCAATAATAGTTGGTAAACATACCGGTTTCTGATTCGTTTTCTTGACCCAATGTTTGAATTAAGATATCAATGTTCTGAGTATAAGAAGTTGTTAAATGATGGTGTAAAGCATCTGCAATAACTTCTACACGATCTTTTAATTCTAAATTTTGAACATTTTGGTCAATGATTTGGATAAATTTATCCTTTTCAAAATCTGATTTGACATTGATTATTTTTTCGGATAAAAGTATGGCCAACTCTCTATCAAACCAATATTTTAATTTTTTAAATGCCATGTACTAAATAATGAATAAAAATATATCAAATTTTTACCATAGACTATTTACTTTTTTTTTCCTCTTGAATACTTTGGACCTCTTTTAATAATAAAGGAAAAGCTGCTTTGGTCATATTATGTCCATATCCATCTAATTCGTATATTTTAGTTCTTTGATGTCCAACTACTTTCATCATTCGCATGAGATATGCATTTTCCTCATATCTCCCTAATAATTCCAATTCTCTGTCACCAGTAATTAACAATAGAGGAGGAGCATCAGAACGAACATGATAGAGTGGAGCAAAATTATCTACTACAGGCTGTGTACCGGGAATACCATTTTCTTTTCTAACTGTAAAATGAGTAATGGTATGTCCGCTTAATGGAATCAATCCGGCAATATCATTTGCATCAATATTATGTTTTTTTAAATATGATTTATCCAAACCAATCATACTTGCCAAATAACCTCCTGCTGAATGACCTGAAATAAAAATTAAAGAAGGATCGCCACCTAAATTCTCAATATTATGAAACACCCAACTCACTGCGGCTGCGGCATCTTCAATATAAGTTGGAGCTTTTACTTTAGGATACAATCTATAATTAACAGCAACAATACAAACGCCTTTTTCTTTTAATTCTGCAGGAAATTCTTTGTTACCACCGGTCAATCCACCTCCATGAAACCAAACAATGGTTGCATAATTTTTAATATTTTCAGGATAATAGATATCCAAAACACAACGTTCATTTGTGTAATCGTCAGCTAGGTTAATAGAATCGCTATAATAATTTACATTAAGCTTTATTGCATAGTTAGTGGATTGAGCATACATAAATATAGGCAACCCAAACAATAATATAAAAAATAATTTTTTTTTCATTTCAATTAATAATTAGGATGTAAACATTTTTTAAATACCCGGTGTTCATTTTTTTTAAATTCTGTCTATTCAAGTGAAATTTACAATTAAAACGAGTAATCCCGAAACCTCTGGGATAGCTATTGAATTAGTTCTGAATATAATTATTATATAAAAAATAGCTCGAACTATATTTAGGAAGCTATTTAACTCAAAATGCATAAGGACTTTAAATAAAAAAATAAAAGATAAAAAAAGGAATATTAAATATTAATGATTTATTCATATAAATCTTCAATATCAGCTTTGCTAATTTCATAAAGTAGATCACCCATTTTTTGAGTAAGGGCTTTAAAAAAACGTTCTCCCTTTTCTTTTGTCGCTAATTTCGGATTCCCAACACCAGTATCTTCACTTATTTGTGACCATTTACGTTCTGTCCAAACCCAACCTTCCGTAAAAGCCTTAATTTTATTCTTTTTTTCTTTACCGGCTCCCCAAGCATCTTTTGGTAATACAAGTTCCGGTTTAAGATATAATAAAAGGCTCGTTTCCATTTCGTCTGCATGGTCTCCGGGTTCGTCAAAAAATATATTTTTTTCAGGTAATTTGAACCAATTAGAAATGCAAATAAACATCTTTGGGAATTTGAGTCCCAATTCACGAATAATGCCTTTTAAGTCATTTCCTCCATGGCTGTTAAATACCATCAATTTATTAATACCTTGCCTATTTAGTGTTTCAATAACATCAGATAGAATAGCAAATTGCGTGGATGGATTTAAATTAATATCCAGTAATATATCAGATTGACCTGTATTTACACCAAAGGGTATGGTAGGCAAAACAATTAGTTTAGCACCATTATCCCAGGCAATTTTAGCAGATGCTGCAGCAATAAAGTCGGCTTCAATATTATCAGTTGCATAAGGTAAATGGTAATTATGAGCTTCTGTAGCTCCCCATGGTAAAACTGCTAGCTCAAATTCAGTATTTTTAATGGTTTTCCAATTTGTTTCTGCTAAAATATAAGGCCTCATGTTAGATTATGATTTGTAGAATCAAAGATAACGAAACTTTTTGGTCTAATACCAATTTGAATTCGACCTAAGGCATCAATAAAAATTTATCTACTTCCAAAAATGGCACTTCCAACCCTAACCATGGTACTACCATTAGCTATAGCAATAGGGTAATCTCCACTCATCCCCATGGAAAGTGTTTGCAGAGATGGGTGTTCAATTTTAAGTTGAACGAAAAATGCATTCAAATTACTGAATTCATTTTTTATCTGTTCAATATCCGCTGTAAAAGTAGACATCCCCATTAATCCCGTAATATTTATATGCGTAAGATCTTTAACTGCATCTGAACTTAAAAGATCTTTAATTTCATTAAATGACATACCAAACTTTGTGTCTTCTTTGGCAATTTTGGCCTGTAACAAACAATTAATTACCCTATCGTGTTTAAGAGCTTGTTTATTAATTTCTTTTAAAGTTTTAAAGCTATCTACACCATGAATTAGATCGACAAAATGAGCCATATATTTCACCTTATTTCGCTGTAAATGACCAATCATATGCCATTTTATATCTTTCGGTAAGGTCTCAAATTTATCAACCATTTCCTGAATTTTATTTTCTCCAAAAATTCGTTGGCCGGCATCATAAGCTTCTAAAATTGTTTCTACAGGTTTGGTTTTAGAAACGGCAACCAAAGTAACATGTTTAGGTAATTGTGATTTAGTTTTCTTTAGGTTATTTGCTATGTTCATTGGTTTCCGATGGTATTAAAATTGAAATTTAAGGATTACACTAAAATTCATAAATAGTTAAACCACTTCTTAATTTGGGTAAAATATAAGTGCTCTTAGGTGGCATTTTAAGTCCAGCATCCGCCACAGCTTTTAATTGAACAATGGTTATTGGAAACAATCCAAAGGCCACTTTATATTTACCTGAATCAACACTGCTTTTTAAATGAATGGCTCCTTTTTCACTATGGGCATAATCAATACGTCTATCATTTCGTAAATCATGAATACCTAATATTGACTGTAACACAGTTGTAAATAGCAATTGTGGATCTAAATCACTCAATGGATTATCAATTTCATAAGTCTCCTTTCTAAGATAGAGCGAGTAAAAGTCGCCATCTAAATACATACTAAAATGATGTTTTTTTGATGGTTTATACAATGCTGATCCTCTATTTTGGATTCTAAACCAGACTTCTAATTTTTCTAAAAACTGAAGTTTAGTTAAACCATTTAAATCCTTTATCAATCTGTTAAACTCATGTATTTGCAGATCAGACTCTGGAATTAAATAACTCATAAAAAAATTATAATCCTCTTGACCGTTATGTAAAGGATTTTCACTTTTCAAATCTTCGGCTAATAAGTAGGAGGAAGCTGTTCTATGATGTCCGTCAGCAATATAGATGGCATTCATGCTATCAAATTCATGCTGAATGGTTAAAATTTCATCCAATTGATCTACTTTCCACAAATAATGTGTCTTATAATTTTCCGTTGTAAATTCGTACTCTGCTCTTTGGTTTTGATACTTTGATATGATAGAAGCAATCTTAGTATTATCAGGAAAGGTAAGTAACACAGGCTCTGCATTAAAGCCTGTTGTTTTTAAATATTTCTCAAATAACACTTCTCTTTTATGTAAAGTATCTTCATGCTTTTTGATAATATTATTTGCATAATCCGCTGCACTTGTTGCGGCGATAATACCACAGCATGAATAATTTTGAGTTACTTTTTTATAGATATAAAATGCCGGAGAGACGTCCTTAGAAAAATGATTAAGTTCTTTAAATTCTAGATACTTATCATGGATAAGTTGAAAACGTTGGTCATTTGACATTTCTTGTTGATGCCTGTAACTAGGACTTATAATATGTAGGAACGAAAATGGATTAAAATCTAATTGCGCACCTAATTCTGCTGGAGAGTAAGCCTCATAAGACCGAGAAGAAACCAATGCAACTTTATCTCGCGTGGCTCTTACGGCACAAAAAGGTTTTACAATAGCCATTTTTAGCCTAAAATTTCAATGATTTGGCTAGCCAATTCACTTCCAATTCTTTCTTGAGCTTCATTAGTAGCAGCACCAATATGTGGAGTTAATGAAAGATTAGGGTTCATTAGTAATTGCACTTCAGGTGCAGGCTCATTCTCAAATACATCTAAAGCGGCATTTGAAATTTTCCCACTTTCTAAAGCGGCTACTAAAGCAACTTCATCAATTACACCACCACGAGCTGCATTTACTAAACAAGCACCATCTTTCATCATATTAAATTCTTTACTTGCCATTACATAGTCCTTTTGAGCAGGAACATGCAAAGTGACAAAGTCAGACTGTGCCAATACATCATCTTTAGAAATAGTATTAATCTTAAAAGTTACTGTTTGTCCGTCATAAAAATCCAAAGTCAGATCTGCAGTATCTATAAATGGATCATAGGCAATCACTTTCATTCCAACAGCCAATGCTACTTTAGCCGTGGCCTGACCAATACGTCCAAAACCTAAAACACCCAAAGTTTTTCCTTTTAATTCTGCTCCTTTAGCATAGGCTTTTTTCAGATCTTTAAACTTAGAATCGCCATCTAAGGGCATATTTCTATTAGAATCGTGTAAAAAACGTACCATCCCAAAAAGATGAGCAAAAACCAACTCGGCAACCGAATGTGAAGAGGCTGCAGGTGTGTTAATTACGTGTAATCCTTTAGACTTGGCATATTCAACATCAATATTATCCATACCAACACCACCGCGACCAATAATCTTTAATGAAGCACAATTGTCTATAATATCTTTACGCACTTTTGTTGCACTTCTCACCAACAATACCGCAATATCATTATTATTGATATAATCTATCAATTGCTCTTGTGCAACTGTTGTTAGATCAACTTTATATCCTGCACTTTCTAATGCCAATACACCACTGTTCGCTATTCCGTCATTTGCTAATACTTTCATTTTATCTAAATTATTTATTTAATTCTTTCATTATATTAACCAATACTTCTACACTTTCTAAAGATAGTGCATTATACATACTGGCCCTATAACCACCAACAGACCTATGTCCGTTTATACCAACTATACCGGCTTCTTTACATAACTTGTCGAATTTCTCTTTAAGACGCTCATCGGTCAATAAGAAAGTAGCATTCATATTTGATCGATCTTCTTTTACAGCAGCACCCTCAAATAAAGGGTTACTATCAATTTCATTATATAATAAATCTGCTTTGGCCTGATTAATTTTATCAATAGCATCAATCCCACCTAAATCTTTTAACCATTGTAAGGTAAGCATAGAAACATATACTGCAAAAACAGAAGGTGTGTTGAACATACTGTCTTTAGCGATATGGATTTGATAATCTAACATTGATGGTATTTGTCTTCCTGTATTTCCTAAAACATCTTCTTTAATGACTACCAATGTTGTTCCCGCCGGACCCATATTTTTCTGAGCACCTGCATAGATCAAATCAAATTGAGAGAAATCTAGTCTACGTGAAAAAATATCTGAACTCATGTCACAAACCAAAAGACCTTCTGTTTTTGGAAATGATTTTAATTGGGTACCATAGATCGTATTATTACTTGTGCAATGAAAATAATCAACATCATTTCCTATAGTATATTTTTTAGGAATATAGTTGTAGTTTTTATCTTTTGACGATGCAACAACTTCTACCTCCCCTAAAAGCTTTGCTTCCTTTATGGCTTTAGAACTCCACGTACCCGTGTCTAAATAAGCGGCTTTACCATTAGTTTTTAATAAATTATAAGGGGTCATTAAAAATTCCAGACTAGCACCTCCTTGTAAAAATAAAACAGAGTATCCTTTATTTTCCAAATCTAATAATTCTAAAACCAATGCTCTGGCTTTTTCCATTACGGCAACAATAGGAGCACTTCTATGTGATACTTCTATAAGCGATAAATTGTCGTTATTAAAGTTCAAAACTGCTTCTGAAGCTTGTTTTAATACTTGTTGTGGTAGAATACAAGGTCCTGCCGTAAAATTATGCTTTCTCATGGTTATAAAATTAAGATGCAAATTTGAGCATTTTATAAGGAATAGTTGTTATACATACATCAAAAATTTATAACAAAAATGAAGAAATTGTTAATAATTCAAATTTTCTATCACTTAATCTAAAACTTTATTTAAATAAATAAATTCGCCGTTATTTTAGAGGATTTCTAATTTATTTAGGCTGCATAATTACACAAGGAATTATCATTTCTTCTAATGAAATTCCCCCATGTTGATATGTGTTTTTATAATATTTAACATAATGGTTATAATTATTTGGGTAGGCAAAAAAGCAATCTTCTTTAGCAAACACAAAAGAACTACTCATATGAATAGAAGGTAATTGAATATCTTCAGGTTTTTTTACCGCATAAACATCTTTATCATTAAAAGTTAAACTTCTTCCTGTTTTATATCTCAAATTAGCACTTATACTTTTTTCACCAACAATTTTGGTAGGTTTCTTTGTGTTTATAGTTCCATGATCTGTAGTTATAATTAGCTTTAGCCCTAATTCTTGAGCTTTTTGAATCATTTCTAGCAAAGGAGAATTTTTAAACCAGCTTAAAGTTAATGATCGATAAGCTTTATCATCACTTGCTAATTCCTTAATCATTTCCATTTCCGTTCTGGAATGTGAAAGCATATCTACAAAATTATAAACCACAACAGTGAGATCATTTTCTTTATTAGCACTAAAATTATCGGCCAAATCACGACCTTTATTCAGCGTTGTAATTTTGTAATATTCATGTTTAATATCTAAATTTAGACGTTTAATTTGAGCCGTTAAAAATTCATTTTCAAATAAATTCTTACCACCTTCATCGGTATCATTTTTCCAATAATCGGGATGCTTTTTAGACATTTCTAAAGGTGTTAAACCCGAAAAAATGGCATTTCTTGCATATTGAGTTGCCGTTGGTAAAATACTAAAGAATGATAATTCTTCTTCGGTTTTATAATGTGTATTAATAATTGGTTCTAGAACACGTAGTTGATCTAATCTTAAGTTGTCAATAATAATTAATAAAGTACCTTGGTCTTTACTTAATTGTGGAACAATAATTTGTTTAAATAAATCTTGGGATAATAATGGTTTATCTTCACCTTCAAACCAACCTTGATAATTCTTTTGGATAAATTTAAAGAATTGAGAATTTGCTTCTTCTTTTTGACTTTCCAATATTTCTATCATTCCCGGATCGGCGATAGATTCTAATTGAATTTCCCAGTGTACTAATTTTTTGTATAAAGCTATCCATTCATCAAAGGTATTGACCATTGCCAGATCTAATGAAATTTTTCTAAACTCTTGTTGGTAAGTAGAAGTGGTCTTTTCTGATACTAATCTAGAATGATCTAAATTCTTTTTTAAACTTAACAATATCTGATTTGGATTGACCGGTTTAATCAAATAATCGGCTATTTTAGAACCGATAGCTTCTTCCATAATATACTCCTCTTCACTTTTTGTAATCATAACAATAGGAAGATTAGGTAATTTGGCCTTAATCTGAGTAAGCGTTTCTATACCTGAAATCCCAGGCATGTTCTCATCTAAAAAAACAACATCATAATTGCCATCATCTACATCGTCAATGGCATCAGCACCATTATTACAAGTGGTAACATCATAGTTTTTCTTCTCAAGAAATAATATATGAGGTTTTAATAATTCAATTTCATCATCAACCCAAAGTATTTTAATTGCATTCATTCCGTATTATATGTAGATTAAAAATTAAACGTCTATTTTTGTGTTATAATTTAATATTATTTGTTTGAACAAATTTAAAATTTTTAACGACCCAATTTACGGATTTATTAATATTCCGACCGAATTAATTTTCGATATTATTGAACACCCTAATTTTCAACGGTTAAGGCGTATATCTCAAATGGGTTTATCCTATTTTGTGTATCCCGGAGCCCATCATACTCGATTTGAACATGCTATAGGAGCGATGTATTTAATGCAAAAAGCGATAAATGTGTTAAGAAGGAAGTCGATATTAATTTCGAAAGACGAAGAAGAAGCACTTTTAATTGCTATTTTATTACACGATATTGGACATGGTCCGTTTTCTCACACATTAGAGCATAGTTTAGTAACAAATATAAAGCATGAAGAGATTTCTTTGCTCTTTATGCAGCAACTTAATAAAGAATTTTCAGGTAAGTTAGGATTGGCTATCGATATATTTAAAGGTAATTATCACAGGCAGTTTTTAAATCAACTTATTTCTAGTCAATTAGATATTGACAGACTAGATTATTTAAAACGAGATAGTTTTTATACTGGGGTGAGTGAAGGTAATATCAATGCAGAACGTATCATTTCTATGCTTACAGTGGTTGATAATAATTTAGTGGTTGAAGAAAAAGGAATATATTCAGTAGAAAAATTCATTGTTGCCAGACGTTTAATGTATTGGATGGTTTATTTACATAAAACTAGTTTAGTTGCGGATTATATATTAGTTAACTGTTTAAAAAGAGCGAAGGAATTGGTGGTAAACGGAGTTGATTTACCTTGTAGTGATGCTTTAAAATTATTTTTAGCAGTTAAGGAGGATGAGACTTTTAATCAACAACAACTAGAGGCTTTTTCTGAAATTGATGATGCTGATATTATAATGGCTCTCAAACTTTGGAAGCATGAACCAGATTATATACTATCGTCATTGTGTATATCAATATTGAATAGAAGATTGCCTAAAATATCAATAAGAGACGAGAAGTATTCCGAAAAGGAAATAAATGAATTGCGAAAGATTGCTCTCAAAAGGTCAACGTTAAATGAAGATAATATTGATTATTTTATAAATATTGGTACTATAGAAAATCAGGCTTACAATCTAAATGATAATTCAATTAATATTTTATATAAAAACGGAGAAATTAAAGATATTACAAAAGCATCAGATCATTTAAATTTACTGGCTTTAACAAAACCTGTCATTAAACATTTTGTATTTTTTCCAAAATAGGTTTCATTATTAAATGATATTGTAAGTCTTTTTTGTAATGATTTAGTTTTAATTCAAGAGCATAGTACTTTTTTTTATATTTTTGCAATAATGAAATTTACAGCTAAGCAAATCTCAGAAATTCTTCAAGGAGAAATTGTAGGGAATCCACTTGAAGAAGTTCATAAACTTTCTAAGATAGAAGAGGGTGAGAAAGGGGCATTAACTTTTTTATCAAATCCTAAATACGAACCGTTTTTATATTCTACAAATGCATCTGTAGTAATTGTAAATAAAAGCTTTAGTTCAGAAAAGGATATTTCTGCAACCTTGATCAAGGTGAATGACTCCTACGAAGCATTTTCTAAGTTATTAGAATTTTACAATCAAGCTAAGTCAAATAAAACAGGTATTGAACAACCCAGTTTTATAAGTGAATCGGCAACCATTGGTAAAGATGTTTATCTGGGTGCTTTCTCTTATCTAGGTAATAATGTATCTATTGGTAATAATGTGAAAATATATCCAAATGTTTATATTGGAGATAATGTTGTTATTCAAGATGGATCCTGTATATATGCTGGGGCTAAGATTTATGCTGACTCTATCATTGGTAAAAACTGTTTTATTCATTCTGGTGCTATTATTGGTTGTGACGGATTCGGATTTGCACCAAGTGAAAATGGTGTATACAATAAAATTCCACAAACCGGGAATGTTATTTTAGGAGACAATGTAGATGTTGGTTCTGGAACAACAATAGATAGGGCCACTCTTGGGTCTACCATTATTAAAAAAGGTGTAAAATTAGATAATCAAATTCAAATTGCTCATAATGTAGAAATTGGTGAGAATACAGTAATTGCAGCTCAATCAGGAATTGCAGGCTCTTCAAAGATTGGTAAGAATTGCCTAATAGGCGGACAAGTAGGTATCGTTGGGCATCTTAAAATTGGTGATAATGTGCGTATTCAAGCACAATCTGGCATAGGCCGTAACTTAAACGATAATGAAATAGTGCAAGGCAGTCCGGCATTGCCATATTCAGATTATAATAAATCCTATGTGCATTTTAAAAATTTACCCAAATTGGTTGATAAAATTAATGCATTAGAGAAAATATTAAATGCTCAAAAATAAATGACCACTAAACAAAAAACAATTAAAAAAGCCGTTTCTCTTTCAGGAGTTGGCTTACATACAGGCGAAAATGTGAAATTGACATTTAAACCGGCTCCGGAAAATTATGGAGTTACCTTTACTAGGGTAGATTTGGAAGGAAATCCTATTATTGAAGCTAAAGCAGAGTACGTTGTTGATACCCAGCGTGGTACTAATCTTGAAAAGAATGGGGTAAGAATCCATACTTCAGAACATGTATTAGCCGCAATTGTGGGCATGGGTATTGATAATATTTGTATAGAATTAGACGGACCAGAGCCTCCAATTATGGATGGTTCTTCTAAATATTTTGTTGATGCATTAGAAAAAGCAGGTATACAAGAACAAAATGCTGATGTAGAAGAGTATGTGGTTAAAAATATAATATCTTATAAAGATGAAACTACCGGTAGTGAAATAATTTTAATGCCATCAGATCATTATGAGGTTACCACTATGGTAGATTTTGGGACAAAAGTTTTAGGTACACAAAATGCAACTTTAAAGAGTATTTCAGATTTTAAAAAAGAAATATCTGAAGCCAGAACTTTTAGCTTTTTGCATGAAATAGAAATGTTATTAGATAATAACTTAATTAAAGGTGGCGATTTAAATAATGCTATTGTATATGTTGATAACGAAATCTCTTCGGAAACTATGGAGAAATTGAGGAAAGCATTTAAAAAAGACAATATTACTATTAAACCTAATGGTATTTTAGACAATCTTACGCTACACTATCCAAATGAGGCTGCCAGGCATAAATTATTAGATGTGATAGGAGATTTAGCCTTAGTTGGAGTAAAAATTAAAGGTAAAGTAATCGCTAATAAACCAGGACATGGTGTAAATACACAATTTGCTAAGAAATTATCTAAAATAATAAAAATAGAAAAAAGAAATAATGTGCCTGAATATGATTTGAGCCTACCACCACTGATGGATATTGGTCAAATTATGCAAATTTTACCGCATAGACCTCCATTTTTATTAATTGATAGAATTTTAGAATTGACAGAAAAAACCGTTGTGGGTATGAAAAATGTGACTATGAATGAAGCTTTTTTTATAGGCCATTTTCCCGGTGCACCCGTTATGCCTGGTGTATTACAAGTTGAGGCTATGGCACAAACAGGAGGTATTTTAGTGTTGAGTACAGTACCAGATCCTGAAAACTATTTAACTTATTTTATGAAAATGGATAATGTTAAATTTAAGAGAAAAGTATTACCTGGAGATACCTTAATTTTTAAAGCAGAATTGATGGAACCTATCAGAAGAGGTATTTGCCACATGCAAGCCTATGGTTATGCAAATAATAAATTGGTAGTTGAAGCACAATTAATGGCACAAATAGTTAAAAGAACAGAAAAAACATGAATCAACCATTAGCATATATTCATCCGGGCTCAAAAATTGCCACTAACGTTGTAGTTGAGCCATTTACCACTATTCATAATAATGTAACCATTGGATCTGGAACTTGGATAGGTTCTAATGTTACCATTATGGAAGGGGCAAGAATTGGTAAAAATTGTAGAATTTTTCCGGGTGCAGTGATTTCCGCCATACCACAAGATTTAAAATTCGAAGATGAAGATTCTCTGGTGACTATTGGAGATAATACTACTATTAGAGAATGTGCAACCATAAATAGAGGTACAAAAGCTTATGGTAAAACTGAAATTGGAGAAAATTGCCTGATCATGGCAACGGCTCACATTGCTCATGATTGTATTTTAGGAAATCATTCAATTATTGTAAATGGTGTAGCACTGGCGGGTCATGTAGTCATTGGAGAGTACGCTATAATTGGTGGATTAGCAGCTATTCACCAGTTTATTCATATTGGTGAACATGCCATGATATCAGGTGGTTCACTAGTGCGTAAAGATGTGCCTCCATATACAAAAGCAGCGAAAGAACCATTGTCATATGTCGGAATTAATTCTATAGGCTTAAGAAGACGTGGTTTTACTTCTGAAAAAATTAGAGAGATTCAATACATCTATAGAATATTATATCAACAAAATAATAATACGACTCAGGCTTTAGAAATTATTGAAGCAGAGCTGGAAGCAACACCGGAAAGAGATCAAATCATTACATTTATCCGCAATTCTCAAAGAGGAATTATGAAAGGTTATTCGAGCGGATTTTAATAATTATTAAATATTAAAATTTTTAAATGGCAAATACATCAGATATTAAAAAAGGACTTTGTATCATTTACAATAATGACACTTTTAAAGTTATTGAATTTCAACATGTTAAACCCGGTAAAGGACCAGCTTTTGTCCGCACTAAATTAAAAAGTCTTACTAACGGAAAAGTACTTGACAATACATTTTCGGCAGGACATAAAATTGATGAAGTTAGAGTAGAAACTCGTAAATATCAGTATTTATATAAAGAAGGTGACACAACCTATCACTTTATGAATAACACTGATTATTCTCAAATATCTTTGGAAAAAGATTTTTTAGACAGTCCAGATCTTATGAAAGAAGGAGAAATATTAACCGTTGTTGTTAGGGCAGAAGATGAACTGCCTTTGTCTGTTGAAATGCCGGCAAGTGTTATTTTAGAAGTAACACATACTGAACCTGGTATTAAAGGTAATACAGCAACTAATGCTACCAAACCTGCAACAGTTGAAACCGGGGCAAGTGTTAACGTTCCATTATTTATCAATGAAGGCGATAAAATAAAAATTGAAACTGATAAAGGTACTTATCAAGAAAGAGTAAAAGAATAATTGTATGAAAAAGCTATTTTTTGTGTTGGTATTATTAAGTTTAATATCCTGTAAAGAAATTATTAGTGAGACGCTAAAGTCGGCTTCTAATTCTTCTGTGGAAAACTTATCAGATAGTGATTTTAAGCAGATATCTGTAGAGCATATTTATAAGCTTTCAATACCTAATTATATGAAAGAAATGAAATCATTAAATGATGAAGCTTCATTACAATATGCAAATATCTATAAAGAAACCTATACCGTGGTCATCCATGAAAACAAACAAGATTTTGTCAATTACTTTAAGGAATTAAATGAATATGATGATGAAATTTCTGTTATAGAGAATTACAGTCAAGCCCAAACAAAGTTCTTTGAGGCCAATGTTGATATTAATAAAACGGATACCTATGGATTGACAAAGATTAATGGATATAATGCCCGTCAAATAAAAATGAAAGGCAAAACGGAAGGGCAAGATATAGGTTATATAGTTGGTTATATTGAAGGTAAAGAGCATTTGTATATGGTAATGAACTGGACCTTAGTAGATAGATTAAATAAATATGAAAATACTTTTGAGAGTGTCAATAATTCATTTAAACTGATTGAAAATTAGTATCCTATAAAATGAAATTTCCTAAACCTTATACTTTAAAAGAAATATCAGAACTTATTGAAAGTGAATATATTGGAGATAAATTATTTTCTATTTATGGGATGAATGAAATTCATGTAGTTGAAGCTGGCGATATTGTTTTTGTAGACCATCCAAAATATTATGATAAAGCTTTAAATTCAGCCGCATCGGTTATTTTGATCAATAAAAAAGTATCCTGTCCTGAAGGCAAGGCCTTATTAATTTCTGATGATCCGTTTAGAGATTTTAGCAAACTCGCGGCATTCTTCAAACCTTTTAAAAACGCTAATAAGTCCATTGCTGAAACTGCAAAAATAGGTGAGCATACAGTTATACAACCTAATGCATTTATTGGAAATAATGTTACTATTGGTAAAAATTGTGTAATCCATCCTAATGTTGTTATCTATGACGATTGTTATATAGGAGATAATGTTACTATCCATGCGGGTACCGTATTAGGATCTGATGCTTTTTATTATAAAAATCGTCCCGAAGGTTATGATAAATTAGTGTCCTGCGGTAGTGTAATTATTGAAGACAATGTTGATATAGGTGCATCATGCACTATAGATAGAGGTGTAACCGGAAATACCATTATTAAGGAAGGTACTAAAATCGACAACCAGGTACAAATAGCACACGATACTATTATTGGTAAAAAATGTTTGCTAGCCTCTCATGTTGGTATTGCAGGCTGTACAGTATTAGAAGATGAAGTTACACTTTGGGGTCAAGTTGGGGTAATTAGTGGTGTTACCATAGGAAGAGGTGCTGTTGTTTATGCACAATCCGGCGTAGGTAGAGACCTGGAAGGAGGTAAAACATATTTTGGCTCTCCTTGTGATGAAGCAAGAAAAAAATATAGAGAAATGGCAGGATTAAAGGTGCTACCGGAAATTATTGCAAAAGTGAATAATATTTAGCGATAATTATTTCTTAAAGTAAAAGCTAAGATTTACTTTTGTAGTAAATAATAATAGAGCAATTAACTTAATAACATAAATTTATAATGAGTGTTTTAGTAAATAAGAATTCAAAAGTAATTGTACAAGGTTTTACCGGTGGTGAAGGAACGTTTCATGCGACTCAAATGATAGCTTATGGAACTAATGTAGTTGGTGGTGTAACACCTGGAAAAGGAGGTCAGACACATCTTGACAAACCGGTTTTTAATACGGTTGCAGAAGCTGTAGAAAATGCCAAAGCGGATACCAGTATTATATTTGTTCCACCTGCATTTGCTGCTGACGCTATTATGGAAGCGGCTGAAGGAGGAATCAAAGTAATTATTTGTATAACAGAAGGTATTCCAGTGGCAGATATGGTTAAAGTTAAGGCTTATATTGATGACAGAGATTGTAGGTTAATAGGACCTAATTGCCCTGGTGTGATTACACCTGGGGAAGCCAAAGTTGGTATTATGCCAGGTTTTGTTTTTGAAAAGGGACGTGTAGGTATTATATCAAAATCAGGTACACTAACTTATGAAGCAGCCGACCAAGTTGTAAAACAAGGATTAGGTATTACGACAGCCATTGGTATTGGTGGTGATCCTATTATAGGCACAACAACAAAAGAAGCTGTAGAATTATTAATGAATGATGATGATACGGAGTGTATAGTAATGATTGGTGAAATTGGAGGTCAGCTTGAAGCTGATGCTGCAAGGTGGATCAAGGCTGATGGTAATAGAAAACCGGTAATTGGTTTTATTGCCGGTCAAACTGCTCCAAAAGGTAGAACCATGGGGCATGCAGGTGCCATTGTGGGTGGTGCAGATGATACAGCTCAAGCAAAAATGGCAATTTTAGCAGAGAATGGCATACATGTGGTGGACTCTCCAGCTGAAATAGGCTTAAAAGTTGCTGAAGTTTTAAAAAAATAAAATAATAGTATATATGGAAAAGCCTGTTTGAAACATCAAATGGGCTTTTTTATTTGAATTCTGTAAAGTAAATTTTAAGTTGAACTCAGGGTACTAGAAAAAAGAAACTAATTTCTTATCTTTGGTTTTACTTAACAATCACATTCGTTTTGTGCATTGACTCACTAATAAATATCATATGGCATTACTTAATAATAAAACTACATTAATCACCGGAGCCTCAAGAGGTATAGGTAAAGGGATAGCAGAAGTCTTTGCTAAAAACGGGTCTAACATAGCTTTTACATATAATGCATCAGTAGATGCGGCCAATGCTTTAGAGAAAGAATTGCAATCTTATGGTGTAAAAGCCAAAGGTTTTCAATCTAATGCCGCAAACTTTGAAGCCGCACAGCAATTGGCTGCTGATGTTATAGCTGAGTTTGGTACTATAGATATATTGATAAATAATGCCGGTATTACCAAGGATAATCTTTTATTGAGAATCTCAGAAGAAGATTTTGACAAAGTTATAGAAGTAAATTTAAAATCTGTTTTTAACTTGACTAAGGCCGTAATTAAGCCAATGATGAAGCAAAGATCTGGTTCTATTATTAACATGAGCTCTGTTGTAGGTATTAAAGGCAATGCCGGTCAATCTAATTATGCCGCTTCTAAAGCCGGCATTCTGGGTTTTACAAAATCTATAGCCCTTGAATTAGGTTCAAGAAATATTCGTTGTAATGCCGTAGCACCAGGATTTATTGAAACCGAAATGACTGGAGCCTTACCTGAAGAAACGGTCAAAGTATGGCGTGAAGCCATACCATTAAAAAGAGGAGGTACCCCTGAAGATATTGGCAATGCTTGCCTGTTTTTAGCATCGGAACTTTCTACATACGTTACCGGACAAACGCTAAATGTTGACGGAGGTATGTTGACATAATACTTAGATCAATAAATGACATCTAATATCATTTTATTACTATTATTAGCAGCCATCATTGCAATTTTGATGGTTTTTTTTCAGTATTTCTATAAGGTAAAAGATAAAGGTAAAACAATATTTTTACTGGGCTTTTTACGCTTTTTATCCATTTTTACCTTGTTTGTGCTTTTAATTAACCCGAAGTTTAAGTTCAATGAATACAAAAATATTAAACCTGTACTCAATGTGTTAATTGATAATTCATCTTCAATTGCCTATGCAAAAGAACAAGAGCACATCAATACATTGGTTGATCAGTTGAAGTCTAATACCTCAATTAATGAGAAATTTAAAGTCAATTATTACGCTTTTGGAAACGATTTATACCTTCAAGATACTTTTGCTTATAATATTTCAGAAACCAAAATAATAAATGCTCTTAAATCTTTGGGAACATTATATAAAGAGCATGTAGCTCCTTCAATTTTAATAACAGATGGCATACAAACACAAGGAAATAATTATGCTTACTACAATTCTAAACAACCAGTTTATACTGTAGTAGTAGGTGACACAATACAATATGATGATTTAAAAATTAATCAAATCAATGTAAACGCTTATACCACTTTAAATAATCAATTTCCTGTTGAAATATTTGTACAATACGATGGAGATATTACTGTAGACCAGACATTAAATATCTATAGTAATAATAAGTCTGTCTATAAAAAAGCACTTCAATTTTCAAAAAAAAGATCATCTCAAAAAATACAATTTAATTTACCTGCAAATTCGGTGGGAGTGCAAAATTACACCTGTGAGGTTTCAACTTTAAAAGGTGAAAAGAACAAAATAAATAATGAAAAGAGCTTTAGTATAGAAGTTGTAAATGAACGAGCCAAAATATTGATATTAAGTGATATAAATCACCCTGATATCGGTATGTTAAAACGAATAATTTCATCAAACAAACAACATGCCGTTTTTGTAGAAAACAATTTAACTAAAAATCATCAATATAAAGATTATCAATTGATTATAATTTATCAGCCCAATAGTAAATTTACTAAAATATTTACTGATATTGAGCAGGAGAAAGTAAATTACTTTACAATAACAGGCACAGCGACTGATTGGAATTTTTTAAATAAGGCACAAGCTTATTTTACTAAAAAGAACATTAATAAAACAGAATATTATGCACCTGATTTTAATATGGATTTTAACGAATTTGTGATAGAGGATATAGGTTTTTCTGACTTTAACCCCTTAGATGATTATTTTGGAGAGATTAATTTCTCTGTACCTTTTCAAACAGTACTCTTCCAGAATATTTCGAATTTTTCAACAAAAAATCCTTTGTTAAGTACTTTTTCAGATCAGCATAGGAGAGGAGCTGTACTTTTTGGAGAAAACAGCTGGAAATGGAGAATGCAAAGCCATATTAAAGAAGGTTCATTCTTGAAATTTGATAATTTCTTTAATAAGATTATCCAATATTTATCATCCACTAAAAAGTATAATCGAATTGAAATTGACTATTTACCTTTTATTTACACTAATAAAGATGCTATCATCAATGCACAATTTTTTGATGCCAATTATATATTTGACAAAAATGCGAATTTGACTTTATCTTTGACCAATAAAAGAACTAAAGAAAACACTAAAATTCCATTTTCTTTAAAAAATAGTCATTATGAAGTGGTTTTAAGTAATTTACTTGCTGATGATTATCGTTTTTCTGTTAGTGTCAATGAAAAAAATATAATAAAACACGGTGCTTTTACGGTTTTACCTTATGATATTGAACAACAGGTGACCACAGCCAATACTAAAGGTCTAAAAAAATTGGCTCATGCGTCAAAAGGATCATTTTATCCAATCGCTAATTCTGAAACATTAATCGGTCAATTATTGGAAGATAAACGTTATCAAACTATACAAAAAAGTCAAGAAAAAATTATTTCGCTAATAGATTGGAAATGGTTATTGGCTATGGGCATATTATTTTTTAGTTTAGAATGGTTCCTTAGAAAATATCATGGAAAAATTTAAATTTTATGGGACATCACCATGATCATCATCATCATAATGCTACCGGCAATATCAAGGTTGCATTCTTCTTAAATTTAATATTTACAATTATTGAATTTGTAGGTGGTATTTATACGAATAGTCTGGCTATTATGTCTGATGCTTTACATGATTTAGGAGATAGTTTAAGTTTGGGTCTATCATGGTATTTTCAAAAATTATCCAATAAAAAAGCCACCCAACAGTATTCATACGGTTACAAACGGTTTTCATTATTGGGTGCCATTATTAATGCTATTATCTTGGTAGTAGGTTCTGTATTCATTATCAAAGAAGCTTTGGCAGGTTTGATAGATCCTGCAGAAACAAATGCCATAGGAATGATGTGGTTGGCCATTTTAGGTATTGTTGTTAATGGAGCAGCAGTTTTTAAATTAAAGCAAGGTTCCTCAATTAATGAACGTGTAGTTTCATTACATTTACTAGAAGATGTTTTGGGTTGGGTGGCTGTATTCATTGTAAGTATTGTTATGCAGTTTTATGATGTTCCAATTTTAGATCCTATTTTATCTTTGCTAATAGCTTGTTATGTATTATATAATGTATATAAAAACATTAAAGACACTTTACCTATAATACTGCAAGGTACACCTAAAGAAATTTCTATAGATGATATCCAATTTAAATTGGAAGCTATTCCTGAAATAAAGGAAGTTCACGATTGTCATGTTTGGACTTTAGATGGCGAATATAACTTAGGTACCATCCACATTATGGTTAAAGACAAGCAAATGTCATTGGCAGATTCTAAAAGCCTTAAAAAGAAAGTTCGACAATTATTACATGACGAATTTGATTTAGAACATGTTACTTTAGAATTAGAACTACATGATGAAGATTGTGAATATAGAGATAGTTTATAAGCAATATTAGTTGTAAATTTGAAAAAACCCTTAAAATAGACAATGCAATGAGTAATAATCAATTAAATTTTCCAAAAGCACTAGTGCCTATAGTATTTATAGCCATTATTGTCATTATATTATTTTCAAAATCAGCAGTTACCATTGGTTCAGGAGAACGAGGTGTTCTTTATGAAACATTAGGATCCGGAGTTGTAACTGATAGACCTCCTTTAGATGAAGGATTTCATATTGTTTTACCTTGGAATAAAGTTTTTGTTTACAATGTAAGGCAACAAGAATTATTTGAACGTGAAATGTCCGTTTTATCATCTAATGGATTAGAAATTAAACTTGACGCTTCTGTTTTATACCAAGCCACTACAGAGACTGTTGCTAAATTACATCAAACAAGAGGTGAAGATTATTTACAGAGTGTAATTATACCTGCAATTCGCTCTGCAACCAGAAGTGTTGTGGGTAGATATACACCTGAACAATTATATTCTACAAAAAGAGATGCCATTCAAAATGAAATTTATGAGGAAACTAAAAAGATATTAGAGCCTCAATTTATCCAATTAAACTCTGTTCTGGTACGCGATGTAACCTTACCACCAACTATAAAGGAAGCTATTGAGCGTAAATTAAAACAAGAACAAGAGTCGTTGGAATATGAATTTAGACTGGTTACAGCTGAAAAAGAAGCTGAAAAAGTACGCATTGAAGCTCAAGGTAAGGCAGATGCTAACCGAATTTTAAGTGCCTCTTTAACAGATAAAATTTTACAAGATAAAGGTATTGACGCTACATTAAAACTTTCAGAATCTCCTAATACAAAAGTGGTTATTGTGGGTAGTAGTAAAGATGGTTTACCTCTTATTCTAGGTAATAATTAATTCATAAAAATGCCAAGCCCAAAGCTAGAAAATATTATATCAAGCTTTGGGCTTTTATTTTGATCAATTTTAGCGAGTATTTTATTCTAATTTTTATCTTCTTGGCTATTTACGCTAACTTTTTCCTTACTCACGGTACCTTTTTGAATGGCTTTATAGTTTTCATAGCATTCTATTACTGCCTCAATAATTTGTAGATCACTTGCCTTTTTTACAAACCTATTTGAGTAATTACACTCTTTTAAGAGATCATCCAATTCCTTTTTACTCATATCCATATAATCCATCAGAATTTCTCTGCTGAATTTTTCTTCCATCATATTGCGTAGTTCGTCTTTTTCTTTAAGCTTCCTTAATTTTTTTAACTCTTTTGGTTTTTTCCCAAATTTATTATACCAAAAGTCTACGGGATTAAATAAGGCACCTGCAGCAGAGGTATAATCTTTCTCTCTGGGTCTTCCAATCTCATAGGTTTGTGGTAAACCTTCAATATGAATTCTAGAGTATTTATCCATTGGGACATTTTTAGCATCAATTTCTAGTACACCTATTAAATTATGGACTTTTACGGTTACTTCATTAATATTAATGGTCTTTTGGTGTATGGCAATCTCAAGCTCATTGCCTCTTAGTAGATCATTGGTTACTTTTAATTTAATAGATTGATACCCAATATATGATATAGAAATAGTGTCATTGGCCTGAGCAGGAATTTTAAAATACCCATTACTGTTGGTAATAATCCCTTCAACGGAGTTTAAATTAACAATATGTGCACTTTGTAAAGGTGATTTGTCTTTTACATCTATAATTCTACCTTTTAAAATTTTTATAGAATCTGAAGATGTTTTATTGGTTTCTTCTTGAGCAAAAGAAATACTCATAGAGAACCATACTATTAAAAATAATGATGTTATTTTTTGCATAGGACAAAATTACTAAATAATTCAGTAAAAGATTCGATTAATAATTACAAAAACAATACCAAATATGCAAGTTTCCAAATTAATACACCCATTGTTATTGATATTAAATTCAATACTTATATAGAAATAACTTGTATTTTGTCTGTTTAAGTATAAAGGTAATCTAAGTGCACATGACAGGATTTGAACCTGCACGTCCTAATCGGACACTAGCCCCTCAAGCTAACGCGTCTACCAATTCCGCCACATGTGCATGAAATACTTGTAAAAATAAAAAAAGTTAAGCTAAAACAGCTTAACTTTTTTATATGGTACCTTTTTGTGACCGGGCTGGGGCTCGAACCCAGGACCCTCTCCTTAAAAGGGAGATGCTCTACCAACTGAGCTACCAGGTCAATTAATTCGGATGCAAATATA
>DEIV01000028.1 GCA_002352665.1 Flavobacteriaceae bacterium UBA2765 | reverse complement strand
CCGGATAATACCATTTTTATTCCCATAGATTTAATGACTCTAGCCATTAAATACATTGGTGTTGAAGCTCTAATGGTAGTGATATCATAAGTTTCTAAATTGTAGATTACATCCCTAATTGCGTCTAATCCTTCCTGAATAGTAAATTTAATTTCATGATGTACAGTACCAATATGATCAGCTACTTTTTGTGCAGCAACTAAATCCGGAGAGCCTTCTAATCCTACAGAAAAAGAGTGTAATTGAGGCCACCAGGCAGCCTTGGTATCATCTGATTCTATACGCTTTTCGGCATATTTTTTAGCAATGGCTGAGGTTACAGATGAATCTAAACCACCGGAAAGCAACACACCATAAGGCACATCACTCATCAATTGCCTGTGTACAGCAGCCTCTAAAGCTTCTTTAATAGCCTTAATACTTTCCCGATAGCTATCGGGATCATTATCTTTTACAGCGTCATAGCTTGTCCAATCGCGATTATACCATTTAACAAATTTTCCATCTTTACTAGACATATAATGACCGGGAGGAAATAATTCTATTTTTGTACAAACACCTTCTAAGGCCTTTAATTCAGAAGCTACATAAAAGGTGCCATTTTGATCCCATCCAATATATAAAGGAATTATCCCCATATGATCTCTGGCTATAAAATATTCGTCTTTCTCAACATCGTAAATTGCAAAACCAAAAATACCATTCATTTCATCTATAAAATCAACACCTTTTTTTTGGTATAGGGCTAAGATTACTTCACAATCAGACTCTGTTTGAAAATTATAATTGCCTTCAAATTGTTTGCGTAAGTCCCTATGATTATATATTTCGCCATTTGCAGCTAAAATCAGGTTTTTGTCCTCACTAAATAAAGGCTGCTTACCGGAAGCCGGATCTACAATCGCCAAACGTTCATGAGCCAAAATAGCTTTATCATCGCAATAAATTCCACTCCAGTCGGGACCGCGATGACGAATTTTTTTAGACATTTCTAGTATCTGAGGTCGTAATTCTTCAGATTTTTGCTTTAACTCAAAAGCACAAACAATTCCACACATAAGTATTTTAATTTAGTATGCAAATATTGTTATTTTATTTATAAATGAAAACGATAATGAATAATTTGGTTATAAAATTATATAAAATTGATATATTTAGTATAAAATTGTAGTTATTAAATTGATTACACGAAATAAAAATTATAATTTTGAAATACCAAAATCAAAAATAAAACGTTGATAAATTAACTAAACTAACACTATTTGATGATAAAACTTTACTTTTCGACCGGTATCTCCCTATTCTTTTTGTTATTTTCTTCTGTAGAGACCAAAGCTCAAGGCTTTATTGCAGTAGATGATATTCCACACGATATTTCTTATTTTAGAGTAAGTAAAATTACGCCACCTTTGGTAAAAGTGATCTATGGTAGACCGCAAAAAAAGGATTCTTCTGTTTTTGGAAATATAGTGCCTTTTAATAAATTATGGCGGACAGGTGCTAATGAAGCAACAGAAGTTAAATTTTATAAAGATGTACAATTTGGTACATCTAAAGTAGAAGCAGGTACTTATGTTTTAGTTACTATTCCAGGTGAGGATAGTTGGGAAGTAATATTAAATTCTCAGACAGACGTTTGGGGATCATTTCAGTACAATGCTAATTTTAATATTGCAAAAATTTCAGTTCCTGTGAGTAATGCTGAGGTTTTAGAGACATTTTCAATTGCTTTTAACGAAAATAATAACAAAGTACATATGGTTTTGGGTTGGGATAGTACAAGAATTAATATTCCACTTCAATTTGAAAAAAAACCTGTAGTTGTTTCAAAATAAAATCTTTACACTATAGCTCTGTTTAGGCTAAAGTAATCTAGGTTTAATTTCCATCTATAGAGGATAGAGCGTTTACCTTTTCACCACCAACATAAGTTTCTAAGACTATTGTTTTAGGCACTTTTTCTATGGCTATTTCCATAATGTTTTGGTCTAGAATGATAAAATCAGCAAATTTTCCTATTTCAATACTACCTTTTTCATCTTCTTCAAAATTTGAATAAGCCGCCCATATGGTCATTCCTTTTAAGGTTTCTTCTCTTGATAATGCATTTTCAGGTTGGAAACCTCCATCAGGAAAATTATTTAAATCTTTTCTTGCTACCGCGGCATAAAAAGTAAGCATCGGATTAACTTGTTCTACCGGGAAATCTGTACCTAATGCCACCTTACCATAAATATTCAATAAATCTTTATAGGCATAACCACCTTTAATACGTTCAGTACCAACCCTGTCTTCTGCCCAATACATGTCAGAAGTCGCATGAGTAGGCTGTATTGAAGGTATAATATTTGTAAAAGCATTAAAATCTTCTTTAGAAACAATTTGAGCATGTTCAATTCTCCAACGTCTGTCCGTTTTACCTTTTAAGACTTCATTATAGGTTTGTAAAAGATAATGATTTGCTGAGTCTCCAATAGCATGGGTATTCATTTGAAAATCTGAGTTGGCAATTCTTTTAGCCGTGTTTTGCAGAAAATCAACAGTATTTACTAAAGCTCCGTAATGATTAGGTTTATCACTATAAGATGCTCTCATCGCCGCTCCTCTTGATCCTAAAGCACCATCACCATAAACTTTAAAAGATCGTATATTTAAAAGATCAGTTTTATAAATACCCTTTTTTAAATAATAATCTAAATTTTGCTCATTGGCAGCTATCATGGCATAAACTCTCATTTTTAATTCGCCTGCTTGTTGTAAACTATCAATGAGTTCAATAACCTTTTTTGATAAACCTGCATCATCAACCGTAGTTAATCCTAAATCAAAACAGATCTTTTCAGCATCTTTTAAAGCTTGAGTTGCTTCATTTTTTGTGGGGTTTGGAATGATAGAACCAATCAATTCCATAGGATTATCAATAAAAATTCCTGTTAATTTTCCATCTTTTTGTAGAATATCTCCTCCAGAAAATGGAGTATTTATAGTAACCCCTGCTAAGTCAAGAGCAGCTTGGTTTACCAACATAGCATGTCCATCAACTCTTCGAATAGCAACAGGAGTATTAGGAAATATAGCGTCTAGTTTTTCTTTTGTAGGGAATTCTTTTACTTCCCAATCGTTTTGATCCCAACCTCTTCCGGTAATAAACGATAAATTTTTTTCTTTTTGAAAAGCAACGATTCGTTCTAAAACTTCATCATAACTTTTAGTACCTTCTAATCGTACTTTTTGTTCAGCTAATCCTAATCCGTAAAAATGACAATGTGCATCAATTAGCCCTGGTACAATCGTCTTTCCTTTTGCATCAATCGTTTTGTTAGTAGAATACCCTTTTTGAATATCAGCTGATTTGCCAACGGCAATAAACTTACCATCTCTAACAGCCAAGGCATCCGCTTTAGCGAAACTTTCATTAACGGTATAAATATTAGCATTTACAACAATAAGGTCTGTTTTTTCTTGACCGAGACAATGAAATTGGATAATAATTATTATTAGAAGAGCACTAATTTTTTTCATTGATTATAATTTTATATGGTAAAGATATGAAATGTAAAACATTCTACTTTGTGCTTTCTAACATTAAGAGTAACTTTGCCAATTGAAAAAATTAACCGAATGAGTTATCATTTTAATGAAATAGAGGCCAAATGGCAAAAATATTGGGCAGAACAGAAAACGTTTCAAGCATCCAATCCTCCTCTCTCAAGGGAGCTAGAGGGGGCTCCTAAATTCTATGTGCTAGATATGTTTCCTTATCCTTCTGGTGCTGGTCTACATGTTGGTCATCCGTTGGGCTACATTGCTAGTGATATTTATGCAAGATACAAACGTCACAAAGGTTTTAATGTGTTGCATCCACAAGGATATGATAGTTTTGGATTGCCGGCTGAGCAATATGCAATTCAAACCGGACAGCATCCGGCGGTAACGACCGAAGAAAATATAAAAACCTATAGAAGGCAACTTGATAAAATTGGTTTTTCTTTTGATTGGAGTAGAGAGGTTCGTACTTCTGATCCTAATTATTATAAATGGACACAGTGGATTTTTATAGAATTATTCAATTCTTGGTACAATAAAGACAGTGATAAAGCAGAAGATATTAGTACTTTAATAACCATTTTTGAGAAAGAAGGAAATAGTAAGGTTAAAGCTGTAGCGGATGATGATATAGAACTGTTTGCTGCAGAGCAATGGAATGCATTTTCGAGTGTAGAACAACAAGCAATTTTATTAAAATATAGATTGACATATCTTTCTGAAACTGAAGTGAATTGGTGTCCTGCATTAGGTACGGTACTTGCAAATGATGAAATTGTAAATGGGGTTTCAGAACGCGGTGGGCATCCTGTAGTGCGTAAAAAAATGAAACAATGGAGTATGCGAATTTCTGCATATGCACAACGTTTATTAGACGGATTAAATACAATTGATTGGCCTCAACCATTAAAAGATTCTCAAAGCAATTGGATAGGAAGATCTGAAGGAGCAATGGTTTCTTTTAAAGTCCTATCCCCAGCCCTTTCCGAAGGAAAGGGAGTTCAATCGGCAAATTATTTAACTGGAGATCCAGAATTTGCCGGTGTTAATCTTGAACGAGCAAAAGAGATGAGAGCTAATCCTACGAAAGCAGAGGCTCTATTATGGGAACAACTTAAAAGTAAAAAATTAGATATAAAATTCAGACAACAACATTTGATAGAGGCATATATTGTTGATTTCGTTTGTCTTTCAAAGAAGTTAATTATTGAAGTTGATGGGGAAATTCATAATACTAAAAAGGAAATAGATAATGAAAGGTCTTTAATTCTTGAATCTAAAGGGTTTAAAGTTATTAGTTTTACTAACGAAGAAGTTCTTGGCAATATTAACAAGGTAATTTCAACAATTAAAAGGGAGTTAGAATTGGCTCCCCTTTCCTTTGGAAAGGGGTTGGGGGATAGGATTGAAGTTTTCACCACCCGTCCTGACACCATCTTCGGAGTTAGTTTTATGACACTAGCACCAGAACATGAACTTGTTTCAAAAATTACAACTGATGAACAAAAGGAAGCAGTTGAAAAGTATATAAAAGCTACTGCCAAGCGTAGTGAATTGGATAGAATGGCTGATGTTAAGACAATTTCTGGTGTTTTTACCGGAGCTTATGCAGAACATCCTTTTAGTAAAGCACCTATTCCTATTTGGATTGGAGATTATGTATTGGCGGGTTATGGTACCGGTGCAGTTATGTCTGTACCTTGTGGAGATCAACGTGATTACGATTTTGCCAAACATTTTAATATAGAGATACCTAATATTTTTGAAGGTATAGATATTAGCAAAGAAGCATTTGCAGACAAAGAAAAGACGATTATTACAAATTCTGATTTTTTAAATGGCTTACCTTATAAAAAGGCAATGAAAACTATCATTTATGAAATAGAAAAATTAGGTGTTGGGTATAAAAAAGTAAATTTTAGAATGCGTGATGCAGTTTTTAGCCGTCAGCGTTATTGGGGAGAACCATTTCCAGTTTATTATAAAAACGGATTACCTCAAATGATAGATGAAAAGTATTTACCTATCCGTCTGCCTGAGGTAGAAAAATACTTACCTACTGAAGATGGAAAACCACCTTTGGGAAATGCAACACATTGGGCATGGGATGCTAAAAACAACAGCGTGGTGCCTAATGATGGACTTGTCATTTCGGCAGAGCGAGGAACGACCGACAAGGAATCTCATGAAGATAACGGAATATACCCTTTAGAATTGAATACCATGCCCGGTTGGGCTGGTAGCTCTTGGTATTTTAATCGCTATATGGATGCCAATAATGAAACCGAATTTGCTTCTAAAGAAGCACTGCACTATTGGAAGGATGTCGATTTGTATATTGGTGGTAGTGAACATGCCACAGGGCATTTATTATATTCTCGTTTTTGGCAGAAATTCTTATTTGATAAAGGATTAGTTCCGGTAGATGAGTATGCAAAGAAGCTGATCAATCAAGGAATGATATTAGGGACTAGTGCATTTGTTTATAGATGGGAGTACAGTAAAGAAAATGTTGCTGATACTAAAAAAAAGGTAATTTTTGTGAGTAAAGATGTAATGGATAAGGTTATAGAAGAAAGAAATATCATTGAAAATTCAACAAAGAAATTTAATGAACATTCTATTAACTTATTAGGCTCCCTAAAAGAAATTGAGAATGATGAAAATAAATGGTCTGATTATACGCCTATTCATGCAGATGTTTCTTTAATAAATACTTCGAATGAATTGGATATTGAAGCCTTTAAAAAATGGAGACCTGAATATAAAGATGCTGAATTCATTTTAAATGATGGAGGGTCTTATATTGTTGGCCGTGAAGTTGAAAAAATGTCTAAATCAAAATACAATGTTGTAAATCCTGATGCTATTTGCGAACAATATGGTGCTGATAGCTTACGTTTGTATGAAATGTTTTTAGGCCCTTTAGAACAGGCAAAACCTTGGAATACTGCAGGTATTACCGGCGTACACAGTTTCCTAAAAAAATTATGGAAACTGTACCATTCTGGTGAAAACGGTGCTTTTCAAGTAAGCAGTTCTCCCTCTTTAGGGGAGCTAGGTGAGGGTTTGAAAACTTTACACAAAACCATCAAAAAAGTTGAAGAAGATATTGGGCATTTTTCATTCAATACCTCTGTTTCTACTTTTATGATAGCAGTAAATGAATTAACTGCTCAAAAATGTAGAAGCAAATTAATTTTAGAGCCGTTAGTAATATTAATTTCGCCTTATGCTCCGCATATTGCAGAAGAATTATGGCAGAAACTAGGGCATACTGAGTCTATATCGAGAGCTCCTTTTCCAAAATTTGAAGCTAAGTATTTGGCTGAGAGTAATAAGACCTATCCAATTTCTTTTAATGGTAAAATGCGATTTACAATGGATCTTTCTTTAGACTTAAGCAAAGAAGAGATTGAAACGGCTGTAATGGCTCATGAAAAAACTCAAGCTCAATTGCAAGGACGTATACCAAAGAAAGTAATTATTGTCCCTGGAAAAATTGTAAACATTGTAGGATGATAGCAACTATAGAAATATTAGGCTTATTTGCCGGTGGTTTAACTACAGCATCATTTGTACCTCAAGTTTATAAAACATGGAAAACAAAATCGGCTGAAAATTTGTCGCTTACTATGTTTTCTCTATTTTTTATAGGGATAACACTGTGGTTTGTTTATGGTATTTTTGTAAATAGTATTGCCATGATTGTGACCAATGCCATTACGGCAAGTTTATCTATTCTACTTATTTATTTTAAATTGAAATACAAATAATACTGCTTCTTTAGTCTGCCTAATAAAATTAGGTAGGATATTTGGACTAAAAAGTGTTATTTATGTAAATATTAGTTATTTTTTATCCGTACCCTTTTTAATGTTGGAATTAAAGATGGTATTATGGATACTAAATTCTACCGTTTTACTGGTGACAAACAAAAAATTCGAATTACTAGTGCTAATAAAATTGGATTGTCGATGTACGAAATTGAAAAAAAGAAAGATTATAGAAGGCAAAGGGATTATTTAGAGTGTACTATTTTGTTGCATTCGGTGGAATCGGAATAATTAGAAAGAGTATATCTTCAAAACCAAAGTAATCTTTTTAAACATTCCTCAACCATTTATCTTACTTAGTACAATGGGATGATTTTCTTAACAAATGGCAAAAAAAGTAAAGAACATTTCTAAGTAGTAATTTTTAGGGTTTGGATAGTATTGACATGTTGGAATCAAAGTCTATTTATATTTGGGTTTGGAAGATAAAAAACCATCCTTAATGTTCTTGGATCGCATTTGAGGGATATGATTATAATATTTCGAAAAATATTCAATCATATCTTTGTTTGCACAGGGTAAAGGGCCATTAGATGTTTGCCAAAAAAACAAGGAATCTTTAGATGGTGAAAAATATTTTAAATTTTGTATTTCATATTCAATAAATTCTAAATCTTCAAACTGAGTATTTGACCGTGGTGAAATTATTTGGGAAGGTATTAGAGAATGTTTCATGCTCATGATTTTATTGTTTGTTATACCTTTTAGGTTTAATCCGAATACTCCTAATAAGGCTAGTAACACCAGATTTAAAACAAAAAATAATTTAATTATATTAAACCTTCTATGTAGTAAATTTGCAACTATCAATAAGCCAATTGATAATAAGACGGGTAGAAAAAACCTATATTGAGGAGAGGTTGTGTAAAACACAATAAATTGAATAAGAAAATAAATATAGAGATAAAGCATTTCTTTTTTCTTATAATTGAAAAAAGGGAATAAGAACATTAAGAGTAAAATTAATTTATTTAAGAGACCATTGAGTCTAGGTAAATTAAGCCAAATCCAAAATTTTTTAATGAAACCAAGGTTACTGAATTCTTCCCAATTATGCATTTGCCAACCATACATGGAAGTCGTTTGATAATAGAAGTCTTGTAAATTATAATTTAGTTTCCAATCAACATTAATTAATTCATTTCCTATAGTAAGAGGATATAACGGATATCCAGTAATAACAATGTTTTTTATAATAAAGCTAGATATTGAGATAAAAGACAAAACTATAGGTAATTTCCAATGATTAAAATCTTTAGTTTTTACAAGAGCAAATAATAGTAGGATTAAAATAGGAGCTACTGTAACTTTGATTAAGATAACTAATAAGCTCAGCACAGAAATCATATATATATGATTGCTGCTATTATTTTGAAAAGACTCAATGAATAAGTACACAATAATTGGTATTATAACTATAGTTGGAAGATCAGGAGAAGGAGAAGCGATAAAAAGAAAAAGAAAAATAAGTGAAATGATAATAAGTGAAATAAATAAATCATTTTTATTTCCATTCGATTTATACGTTTCCCATTTTTCTAAACAAAAATAACTCGTGATTATTATTAAGAAGCCATTTAAATCATTAAAATTAGATGTAATGAAATTAAAGTTAAAACCAGATTGCAATATGTGCCATCCAGAAGATTGTCCTAAAAACAAGTGTAAATTAGCAAGACCCTTAACTAAGCCATAGTTATTTAGCCATTTTATTGTTTGAATATAATAAGATTCATTGTCAGTAAGGAATGGTAATAACGATGAATGAATTAGAGCGAATATAATAATGAATAGAAACAGAAGTTTACTGCTAATTGAAAATTTGGAAAATGAATTTGTTGTATTTTGGATTATTTTTTTTGCGATAGGAAAGTGAAAAGCAATCAATAAAGTTGAAACAATTAAATCTATTAAAAAAAAGTAAAAATCTAAAGGAAAAAAAACCGCGTAAAATGTTGAAATAATTAATTGAAAAAAAAAACCTACTAAAATTGTAAACAATATATTGTAATTCTCTAACCTTATCCATTTATTGATAATTAATCCAATTCCAAGTGAAATGTATAGAATAAAAAAATATGATAGTAAGATTGGAATCATAAAAAAGTATGAAGGTTAAACATAAATTTGTTATTAATAATAGGTAACAAATCAGTTCATAATCTGAAATTCAAATTTAGCGATAAGGATTAGTGATTCCAAGACATTCGTTTGATTTTTAATAATTATATCAATAAAGGAATAAGTTTTGGTAAAATTTTGTGCCGCCTGTGGGGTTTTAAACTGTCATGATATTTTTTGTTTTACTTAGTAAGTTATTATAGTTTGTTTATGGCATTTATGTAAATAGTATTGCTATGATTATTACCGATGCGATTACTTCAGCTTTATCGATAACGCTTATTTACTTTAAATTCAAGTATAAGTAAAATAGAAAAATAGTGTTTTTAATTGTTTTATATGTAGATCATTATATACTTTTGTAACAAATCAAATGCTTATGAATAAGTTTTTTACACTAATTTGTATTACAGTCCTTACTTTTCAAATTGGCACTACACAAGAATTGTATGTGGGAGACAATGCGGAGTTTTACTTAGGAAAGGAATTACCTTTTACAACTAGCAGTACATTTATTACATTGGGTTCTACAGGAATTTTTTCTATTGAAGCTGAAACAGATTGGGGTTCGCTTAGCGAATACGTCAACGGGAAAGTGCTTGCTTATGGTACAGGAACAACCAAATTACCAACAGGTAATAATGGTGTTTATGCCCCAGTAATAGCCAATCATACAGGAAACATAGAAGCATCCTATTTTAATAGTACGCCAACTGCTGGTACAAACGGAACAGATGTTGACGCTGTATCAACCAAAGAATTTTGGGAGTTATCAGGCAATTCGGTAATCACCTTACCATGGAATTCAGATAGTGATATTACATCTTTGGTGAATGATAATGGAGGTGTATTAAATTCAGTTTCAATTGTAAGATATAATGATGGTACTTGGGATTTGGCAAGTGCGTTAAATACCAATACAGTAACAGGAGACCTTTTAAATGGTACAGTTACTAGTGATGCTGCTAATGAAATAACCTTAGGTGATTTCACTCAATATACATTTGGTATAGATCATCAAGCAGTATTAAGTATTGAAGATTTATTTCAAACCAATGATATTCGAATTATTTCTAATCCAATTGAGAGTAGTCAAAAACATATTCAGTTTACAGCAAATAACGTAGAGAATTTGCAAGTAACTTTGTATGATTTTATGGGTAAAAGAATAAGGATATTTAAGGATGTAATTGTTCAAAGTGGTAAAGGAGAAATTTTAAAACCGAATTTACGAAGTGGTGTTTATTTCTTAAAGTTTGAACAAGAAGGAAAACAAGGTGTTAAAAAAATATTAGTTAAATAAGATAAATTAGAGTTATGAATAAAAGTATAAAAATAACAATATTGATTTTTGCTATTACTTATGTAAGTTTTGCACAAGTAGGTATAGGTACTACGACTCCTGATGCATCTTCTGCTTTAGACATTACTGCAACAGACAAAGGTTTTTTAATGCCTAGAATGACAACAGTACAAAGAACCGCCATTGCAAGTCCTGCAGTGGGTTTACAAGTTTTTGATACAGAAACAAAATCTGTATGGACAAATGATGGTACAGTTTGGAAAGAAGGCGTTGGAGGAGCAGGTAAATTTGTGGATGGAGCTACTCCAGATATTGCATATTATGAAGGGAAAGTTCTTATTGGGATAAATATTCCTGGCCCACACAAACTTAATGTTGAGAGTAGAAAATCTACTGATGATCATAATCGAGGAATTTCAGCTAATGCAATATTTGAAGGAACCGGCACAAGTGGATCAACGTATGGTGTTACTAGTTCAGTAAGTAATGAAAGTACTGGGACTATTGCTTTTGCAATAGGAACAAGAAGTACTATAGAAAATGGTGCGAATGGAACAATTACCATTGCTGATGGCTCTAGATCAGAGATTAATAATTTTGGCATTGTAGGTGAAACTTTCGGATCAGGAGTTAAAATTACAAATTCTGGCACAATGACTACAAGTGTTGCCAATAGTCTTAGAATACAAAATGATGTTGGAAAATCAATAGCAGATGCATATTCAATATATTCCATTATAAAAAACGATGGTACAATTACAGATGCTTTTGGAGAATATATTGATTATGGAGGTACAGGAACTACCACGAATAGTTATGGACTTTTTATTAGTGGTAATTTTAATAAAGGTACTAATAATAATTATGCAATCTATTCAAATTCTGATGCAGATTCTTATCTAAAAGGTAATTTAGGCATAGGCGTTGAAGATCCTTTGCAAAAAGTTCACATAAGCGGTGCTATGAGATTAGAACCTTTAGCTGCAGCCCCTACTGGATCCTTAGGAGATTTATACGTAAATACTGATGGTAAATTGTATTTCCATAATGGTACAATTTGGAAAGAAGTACAATTGGTTCCTTAAAAAAATAAAAAGATGAAATTTTTTTTAAAAATTCTTTGAATACTGAAAAAAAATTCTAAATTTGTCTCAATCAAATAAACACATGAACTCAATTTTAAATCATACTTGGTGGTGGAATTTTCGAAACGCAAATTCGTGAATTAAACCTAATTGTATATTTAAATTAAAAATAACAAGGCTTGTCATTCACGACAAGCCTTTTTTTAGTTTACGAAATACTACATTTTTTCAGTATCTCATCAAACAAAACACAAATGAAAAAATACAGTCTTAAAACAAGTCATAAAAAAATAATTGCGGATACTATTACACCGGTAAGTGTTTATTTGAAAATTCGTGATAGATATCCAAATAGCATTTTGTTAGAAAGTAGTGATTATCATGCTAATGACAATGGTTTTTCTTATATCTGTTTTAGCCCTATAGCTTCCATAAAAGTACAAGATGAAAAAATTATTCAAGTTTTCCCAGACGGTAGCACAACCCAAAAAATAATTGATAAAAACACGGATGTCCCAAATGAAATTCACTTGTTTTCACAACGTTTTGAAATTGAAAAAGATCAGCATTTTAAATTTATAAATAACGGAATTTTTGGATATACAACTTATGATGCTGTTAGATATTTTGAAGATATTGAAATTTTACAAAAGGAAAATTCATTAGATATTCCAGATATTTATTATGCTGTTTATCAAAATATTATTGCCATCAATCACTTTAAGAATCACGCCTATATTTTTACACATGATTTTAATACAAAAAGTAATATTGAAGGTATTCATCAACTTATTAAAGCACAAAACTTTACTACTTATAGATTTTCACAAGAAGGAGAAATAAGCTCAAACCTTTCTGACAGTGAATATAAAGAACAGGTTAAAATTGCCAAAAAACATTGTGCTAGAGGAGATGTATTTCAATTGGTATTGTCAAAAAAATTTAAACAACATTTTAAAGGAGATGAGTTTAATGTATATAGAACCTTAAGAAGTATTAACCCTTCACCATATTTGTTTTATTTTGATTATGGCAATTTTAAAATTTTTGGGAGTTCACCAGAGGCCCAATTAATTGTCAAAGATGGACAAGCGGAAATTCATCCTATAGCAGGTACTTTTAAACGTTCGGGGAACGATCAGCAAGATGCAGATCTAGCTAAACAATTGGCCATTGATGAAAAAGAAAATGCAGAACATGTAATGTTGGTAGATTTGGCAAGAAATGATTTAAGTCGTCATGGTAGTAAAGTCAAAGTTGAAACTTATAGAGATGTTCAATTTTTTTCACATGTTATCCATTTGGTAAGCAAGGTAATAGGGAAAAAACATCAAGAAACATCAACAATGCAAGTGGTGGCTGATACTTTTCCTGCAGGTACTTTAAGTGGAGCTCCTAAACATAGAGCCATGCAATTGATTGAGCAATATGAAAAAACGAATAGAACTTTTTATGGAGGAGCCATCGGTTTTATGGATTTTGATGGTAATTTTAACCATGCAATTATGATAAGAACCTTTTTAAGTAAAAATCATGAATTACATTGGCAAGCCGGAGCCGGATTGGTATCAAAATCCGATCCAGAGAATGAGTTACAAGAAGTTTATAATAAATTAGGTGCCTTAACAAAAGCCATTGAATTAGCAGAAAGGGTGTAAGTGCAACAACATACTGAATTAGTCTCAGTAGTATATAAAAGAAGTAAATGAAAAAAATATTAGTAATAGATAATTATGATAGTTTTACCTATAATTTGGTACATTACCTTGAAGATTTAGGCTGTGACGTTACGGTAAAAAGGAATGATCAATTAGCATTGGATGAGGTAGCAGCATTTGATAAAATTGTACTCTCACCTGGGCCTGGAATACCTGATGAAGCAGGGTTGTTAAAAGAGATTATAAAAGAATATGCTCCAACTAAAAGTATTTTAGGGGTTTGTTTAGGACAACAAGCCATTGGAGAAGTTTTTGGTGGCAAGATCATAAATTTAGATACCGTTTATCATGGTGTTGCAACCCATATAAATGTTACTGTTAATGATGAATCTTTGTTTGCTGGGTTAAATAAAACCTTTGAAGTTGGTCGCTATCATTCTTGGGTAGTAGATAATGATTTACCTGAAGATTTAGAAGCAACTTCTTTTGATGAAAACGGACAGATCATGTCATTACGACATAAAAAATACGATGTGAAAGGAGTACAGTACCATCCGGAATCGGTATTAACACCTGACGGAAAACGAATGTTAGAGAATTGGGTGAATAGTTAGCAGTGGTCTCCAGTTGGCAGTTTATATTGTTTACTGTTAGTGTACTAAAAAAAAATAATTAACATAATAATTCCTCCCCTTTGGGGAGGTTAGCAGGAGAATGAAACAAATATTAAACAGGTTGATCAATCATGAAACCATCTCAAAAGAGGAGGCTAAAAATGTATTGGTAAATATTTCAAAAGGAGATTATAATCCTAGTCAGATTGCCTCTTTTTTAACAGTTTATATGATGAGAAGTATTACTGTTGAGGAGTTGGAAGGCTTTCGAGATGCGTTATTGGAGTTATGTTTAGCGGTTGATTTTTCTGAATATAATACCATAGATTTATGTGGTACCGGTGGTGATGGAAAAAACACATTTAATATTTCAACATTATCCTCTTTTGTCACCGCAGGAGCTGGAATACATGTAACTAAACACGGTAATTATGGGGTATCTTCCGTTTCAGGATCTAGCAATGTAATGGAATTTTTAGGTATAAAGTTTAGTAACGATGTAGACTTTTTAAGGAAATGTTTAGATACAGCTGGTATTTGTGTCTTACATGCTCCATTGTTTCATCCTGCAATGAAAAATGTTGCGCCCATCCGAAAAGCTCTAGGTGTTAAAACCTTTTTTAATATGTTAGGCCCCATGGTAAATCCGTCCTTTCCAAAAAATCAATTGGTGGGCGTATTTAATTTAGAATTGGCAAGGATGTATAGCTATCTTTATCAAAAATCTGATAAGAACTTTGCCATTTTACATGCTATAGATGGTTATGATGAAATTTCCTTAACAGGAAACACAAAAATACTCTCAAATCATTCTGAAAATATGCTTAGCCCAGAAGATTTTGGAGTAGGTAAAATTCAACAAACTGATATATTTGGAGGAAATACCGTAGAAGATTCCGCTAATATTTTTATAAAGATCATTAGTGGCCAAGGTACAGATGCTCAAAATAATGTGGTGTCCGCTAATGCAGGAATGGCTATTGCAACCGTTAAAAATTTAACACCAAAAGAAGGGTTTGAATTGGCAAAAGAGTCGTTGTTAATTGGTAAAGGATTAGAAGTGTTAAATAGATTACAATTCATTAGTGACAAATAGTGTCGTCTTATCCCAATATTTTGAGAGTTTCAGTACCTCAAGGGTTATGATATAATTAGAAGAGATTAAAATAATGACCATTTTAGAAAAAATTATTGCTGATAAATATATTGAAGTTGAACTTCGAAAAAATGTTGTGCCGATATCAGAATTGGAACAAAAAAAATTATTTAGCAAAACAACAATTTCCTTGTCAAATAGATTAAAAGAAAGTAATACTGGTATCATTGCTGAACATAAGCGTAGATCTCCTTCAAAATCAATTATCAATACCAGTCTAAATGTATTTGATGTTGCAAAAGATTATGAAAATGCAGGCGTTTGTGGAATGTCAGTCTTAACGGATGCTAAATATTTTGGTGGTTCATTAGATGATCTATTAATGGCACGGGCTAGTTGCAATTTGCCTTTATTGAGAAAGGAATTTATAATTGATGAATATCAGTTGGTAGAAGCAAAAGCCTATGGGGCTGATGTAATATTGTTGATTGCATCAATATTGTCTAAAAAAGAGATTAAATATTTTTCTGAGTTTGCTAAAAATATGGGGCTTGAGGTGCTTTTAGAAGTTCATAATGAAGATGAATTGCAAAAATCAATCATGCCAAGTTTAGATCTGCTGGGTGTTAATAATAGAAACTTAAAAACATTTGAAGTCAGTTTGGATAACAGTAAAAATTTAGCTGATAAAATACCCAATGACTTTGTAAAAGTATCTGAAAGTGGTATTAGCAATGTAAATACAATTAAGGCATTACAACCTTATGGATATAAAGGATTTCTAATTGGTGAAAGTTTTATGAAAACTGAAGATGCCGGTAAAAGTGCAAAGGCATATATTAATGCATTGAAAAAATAATGAGTCAAAATTCAAATTATAACGATAAAATTCCTTCTTCTTTGAAGAGATCTGGTGTGAGATTTAAAGTCTGCGGTATGAAATATAAAGACAATATAAACGAAATTGCAGCATTGCAACCTGATTATATGGGTTTTATTTTTTATGGAAAATCCATAAGATCTTTTGAGAATGATATTCCTGAATTACCCCAGAGTATAAAAAAAGTTGGTGTTTTTGTAAATGCACCCCTAGAAGAAATTATTGATAAAGTAAAAAAACATAATTTACAAATGATTCAATTACATGGTGAAGAGAGTCCTGAATTTTGTCAGGCTATAATCAATCACCTAGAGCTCTTTTCAAGGTCAAATCCAATTGAAGTTATCAAAGTATTCTCTATAAAAGATGAATTTGATTTCTCTCTTTTACAATCCTATGAAGCTGTTTGTCATTATTATCTATTTGATACAAAAGGTAAAAACCCCGGAGGTAATGGTTATACTTTTGATTGGACCGTTTTAGAAAATTATCCTTCTACCAAGCCCTATTTTTTAAGTGGCGGTATAGGGTTGGAGGAGGTTGACAGTGTCTTGTCATTCCTGCGAAGGCAAGATTCCAAATATTGTTATGCCATTGATGTTAACAGTAAGTTTGAAATGGAACCAGGGTTAAAAGATGCAGATAAAATTAAAGAATTTAAAAATAAACTTAAACATGGTTAAACAAGAAAACACAGCTATTCCCATTGGAGGTTCAGAGGTTGTGGGAGGGAAGGAGCTTTATAATATCAACCATAAAGGTTATTATGGAGAATTTGGAGGAGCATATATTCCGGAAATGCTCTTTCCTAATGTAGAGGAATTACGTCAGAATTATTTAAAAATAATGGCTGAACCTGACTTTAGAAGTGAGTTTGATCAATTGTTGAAAGATTATGTGGGTCGTCCATCTCCACTTTATTTTGCTAAACTATTATCAGAAAAATACCAAACAAAAATATATTTAAAACGAGAAGATCTTAACCATACCGGTGCACATAAAATAAATAATACCATAGGTCAGATTCTTATGGCAAAACGTTTAGGTAAAAAGCGAATAATAGCTGAAACAGGTGCAGGTCAACACGGTGTAGCTACGGCTACAGTTTGTGCATTAATGGGATTAGAATGTATAGTTTATATGGGCGAAATAGATATTGCCCGTCAAGCTCCAAATGTAGCAAGAATGAAAATGTTAGGGGCAACTGTAATTCCTGCATTATCAGGGAGTAGAACCCTTAAAGATGCTACCAATGAAGCCATTCGCGATTGGATTAATAATCCCATCGATACGCATTATATTATTGGCTCTGTTGTTGGGCCTCATCCTTATCCTGATATGGTAGCACGTTTTCAATCTGTTGTTTCTGAAGAAATTCAATGGCAATTACAAGAAAAAGAAGGAAAATTAAAGCCAGACTATATCGTTGCTTGTGTTGGAGGCGGTAGCAATGCTGCCGGAGCTTATTATCATTTTTTAGAGGATACAGATGTGAAATTAATTGCCGTTGAAGCGGCAGGATTGGGGGTGCATTCAGGTGAAAGTGCTGCAACTTCCATATTAGGGAAAGAAGGTATTATTCACGGTAGTAAAACCCTGTTGATGCAAACCAATGACGGACAAATAATAGAGCCATACTCTATTTCTGCAGGCTTAGATTATCCAGGTGTTGGTCCAATGCATGCACATTTATATAAAACAGGTAGAGCTGAATTTATAGCTGTTACCGATGATCAAGCTATGAAAGCAGGAATGGCATTATGCAAATTAGAAGGCATTATCCCGGCTATAGAAAGCTCACATGCTTTGGCAATTTTTGAACAAAAAAAATTCAATGCTGATGATGTTGTTGTGGTGAGTTTATCCGGTAGAGGTGATAAAGATTTGAATACGTATATCAATTATTTTAAATTGTAACTTCATGCTGAACTCGTTTCAGCATCACATCATCTATGAAAATGAAATTAAGTTATGTTTACATAGTGACAAATAAATACAGAACTACTTTCTATATCGGCGTTACTACTAATTTAAGTAAAAGGGTTTTTCAACATGCGTTAGGTGAAGGTTCTAAATTTACTAAAAAATACAATCTAATAGATTTGGTTTATTATGAAGAGTTTACAGATATAAATCAAGCTATTCTAAGAGAAAAACAATTAAAAAATTGACATATTGATTGGAAAATAAATTTGATTAAAGAAAAGAATCCAACATTAGAGACAATAAATTTATAATGTGACCCTGAAATAAATTCAGGGTGACGTAAACAGAAAACATGAACAGAATAATATCAAAGCTACAAGAAGATAAAAAGCTATTATCCATTTACTTCACTGCAGGTTATCCTAATTTAAATGATACCTCAACTATCATTCAGAATTTAGAAAGATCCGGCGTAGATATGATAGAAATAGGCTTACCTTTTAGTGATCCTTTGGCTGATGGATCTACTATTCAAGTAAGTTCTACTCAAGCATTAAAAAATGGAATGACAACAGAAAGGTTGTTTGAACAATTAAAAGACATTAGAAAATCAGTAAGTATTCCTTTAATTATTATGGGTTATTTTAATCCGATATTACAATATGGTGTAGAAGCATTTTGTAAAAAATGTTCAGAAATTGGTATTGACGGATTGATAATTCCTGATTTACCGGTTAATGTATATTTTGATCAATACAAGATCATTTTTGAAAAATATGGGTTGATCAATGTGTTTTTAATTACACCGCAAACTTCAAATGAACGTATTGAATTTATTGATAGTATTTCAAATGGATTTATATATATGGTAAGTAGTGCTAGCGTTACTGGTAGTCAATCGGGTTTTGGAAGTAAACAGAGTAACTACTTTAAACGCATATCAAATATGCAACTTAAGAATCCGCAAATTGTAGGATTTGGTATTTCTAATAATAAGACATTTTTACAGGCCACTCAATATACAAAAGGGGCAATCATTGGTTCAGCTTTTATAAAACATCTAACAGAAAAAGGTGTTGATACCATTGATACATTTGTGAAATCAATCGTAAAGTAAATTGTAAATTATGGCCTTTAATATTGTTTTAATTGAACCTGAGATTCCTAATAATACAGGTAATATTGGAAGACTTAGTTTGGCTTCAGGTTCAAATTTACATTTGGTAAAGCCTTTTGGTTTTGAGATTGATGATGCTAGACTAAAACGTGCCGGATTAGATTATTGGCAACATTTATCAGTAACCATATATGACAATATTGATGATTTTTTTAAAAAAAATAAAGATAAAAATATGATCTTTCTGTCAAGTCATGGAAAGAAGACACATTGGTCTATAGACTTTGAAGATAATATGTTTCTGATTTTTGGAAAAGAATCTGTTGGTCTACCAAGCTCAATTTTAAAAAAACAACCTAATAAAACTTATAATATACCCTTATTTAGTGAACATGTAAGAAGTCTTAATTTAGCAAATGCTGTAGGAATAGTAGTTTATGAAGGATTAAAACAGATTGGTCAGTAAATGAAGAATGTTCTTAAAATATCTAATGATTTAAATCTTAAGAAAATTTTCTTGAATGATGCCACAATTTTGTATAATCTGATGCAGAAAATATATCCACCTATTTACAAACATCAATGGGAAGATCAAGGAGATTGGTATGTAAACACTATTTTCAGTATTCAAAATTTACAAAAAGAATTATCAGAAATAAATGCGGCCTATTATTTTATACAGTCTAAAAATGAAACAATAGGTATATTGCGTATGGTACATGATGCCAATTTAATAGAACTTGGCAATAAAAAAGCTGCAAAATTGCATAGAATATACCTTGACCCTAAAGTACATAATAAAGGTATTGGTAAATTATTGATGAATTTTGTGATGCAAAAAGCTCTTGAAAATAAGTCAGAGATACTTTGGTTAGAAGTTATGGACACACAAACACAAGCCTTACGATTTTATCAAGATTTAAACTTTCAAATTATAAGCAATTTCAAACTGCAGTTTGACCTAATGTACCCACACTTTAAAGGAATGCATAGAATGTGTCGTTTTTTATAAAATTAGGAATGATATTTGTTATATTTACAACATAAATTTTTGAATGAAACTCAAAAAATTCTCATTACGTACTCGTATTTTTTTAGCTATGATCATGTTGGTGGTTATCGCTTCTATTTTAATAGCCTTGGTAGCCATTTATCAATATAATGAGCAAACCAAGGATTATCATAAAGGGAGGTTGGTTCGTAAAGAAAATGCGATTAGAACAAGTTTTGATATAGAACTACAAAGAAGAACGACTTATCCTGTTGAAGAAGAGTTTTTGCCCTTGATTTTTAAGGATAAAATATACGATATTTCTGATATCAATCAATTAGATATTTTAATTTTTAATTTAGATGGTAAATTACAACTTAGCTCATCGTCCAGTTTTACAAAAGATACCACAAATTATGACATTTCTAAAAGAATTTTAACCCAATTAGAAGAAAACGAAGGGCACAGAGTTGTGGTTGAAGATGAAACTCCAAGTGGCATAAAATATCAATCTTCTTATACTTATATAAACGATAATAAATATAAACCTATAGGTATTTTACACCTACATTATTTAAAAGATAATACTTTTCAAGAAGAAGAATTAAAAGAGTTTTTAGCAAGGTTGGCTTATGTATATTTATTGATGTTGTTAATTGCCATTGGTATAGCCTATTTGGTATCTAAATATATAACGCAATCAATAAAAACGGTTAGCCAAAAAATGACGGAAACCGCCCTGGGTAAACGCAATGAAAAAATTATTTTACAAGATGCAAGTTTAGAAATTTACAATTTGGTTAATGCTTATAATAAGATGGTTGATGAATTGGGTGAAAGTGCCGTTAAATTGGCGAGAAGTGAAAGAGAGCAAGCGTGGCGAGAAATGGCTAAACAAGTTGCTCATGAAATTAAAAATCCACTAACTCCAATGCGATTAACTGTTCAAAGTTTTGAACAACGGTTTGATCCGAATGATGCTGCAATTAAATCAAAAATAGAAGAATTCAGTAAATCATTAATACAGCAAATTGATACCATGAGTTCTATTGCTTCTGCTTTTTCAAATTTTGCTGAAATGCCTAAACAGAATAGTGAGGAATTAAATGTTATTGAAGTTGTGAAATTGGCTTTAGATATTTTTTATGAAGAATATATACGCTATTTTCATGATGAAGATGTATTAATTGCTAAATTAGATAAAACGCAATTGATTAGAATTATTACCAATTTAGTTAAAAACGCAATACAGTCTACTGAAAATAAAGAAAATCCAAAAATTGAAGTCAAAGTAATTCAAGAGGATGGAAATATAATTATTACAGTTGCTGATAATGGCAAAGGCATTGCCGAAGAAGATAAAAGTAAAATATTTGAACCTAAATTTACAACAAAATCAAGTGGTATGGGCTTGGGCTTAGCAATGGTAAAAAACATTATTGAAGCTTATGGCGGAAACATTACTTTTGTCTCTGAAATAGATAAAGGTTCAGTTTTTACAGTTCATATTCCTAAAAATTAAACAGATGAAATATCATAATATTTTAGTTGAAACTAATAAAAGTATTGCTACAATTACAATCAATCGTCCTAAAAAATTAAATGCTTTAAATAGAGATACTATTAATGAATTACATAATGCTTTTTTGGATATTGATTCAGATAAAAATAATAACGTAATAATTCTTACCGGAAGTGGTGATAAGGCCTTTGTGGCTGGTGCTGATATAGCAGAATTTTCAGATTTTGACGTTGCTGAGGGTGCTAATCTTGCTAAAAAAGGTCAAGAAGTATTATTTGATTTTATTGAGAATTTAAACATACCGGTTATTGCCGCAATCAATGGATTTGCCTTAGGTGGGGGCTTAGAATTGGCTATGGCTTGCCATTTTAGAATTGCTAGTGATAATGCTAAAATGGGTTTACCTGAAGTTTCTTTAGGTGTTATTCCCGGTTATGGCGGTACACAACGGTTGCCACAATTGGTGGGTAAGGGTAAAGCAATGGAAATGATAATGACAGCTAGAATGATAGCTGCTGAAGATGCTTATCAATGCGGGTTGGTAAACCATGTAGTTGCTCAGGAAGCACTATTACCACTGGCAGAAAAAATGGCGTCAAAGATTATACAGAACTCTTCTACTGCTATAACTGCTGCTATTAAAGCGGTAAATGCAGGGTTTAAAGACGGCGTAAATGGCTATCAAACGGAAATAGAACAATTTGGAAATTGCTTCGGTACAGATGATTTTGAAGAAGGGACTACAGCATTTCTGGAAAAACGCAAAGCAAATTTTTAATAGAAACTATTTTATAGCTTTTACCCCGGATTATGGCATAAACTTTCTATTCCGATTAGAAATTACTGTAAAAAAGTCATTTTATGGCGTTTTCTAAATTAATCGTCTACCTTTGGCGAGATGCTTAATTTTGTAAAACAGTTATTTTATTGTGTTTTTTTAACTCTATTACTTAATCTGGGTTTAATGTTTAGAATATATTCTTCTTCTTGAAATACTAATAAATTAGATTAAGATTGTCTAAATTTTTTATCATTTTGAATAGTATATTATGCTAGTTGTACGAACCCGGTATTATTATTGCCAGAAGCCAGAAGCCAGAAGCCAGAAGCCAGAAGCCCAGAAGCCCAGAAGAAAAATAAAAATCATATCTTTAACCTATAAAATTTATATACAATGAAAACAAAACAAATATTTTTTATGATACTTATGCTTGTAACGCTTCAAGTATTTAGTCAACAAAACGATACACCAATAATTGATAGAGATATCTTTTTTGGAAATCCTGAAATAGCTTCAGGTCAATTGAGTCCAGACGGAAACTGGATTTCATTTCAAAAGGAATTTAATGGTATTATGAATATTTGGGTCAAAAAATTTGATGAACCTTTTAAAAATGCAAAACCATTAACAAATAATGAACGACCTATTGGAGGTTATTTTTGGACATATGATAGCCAATACATTCTTTTTGTTAAAGATAATAAAGGAGATGAAAATTATAATGTTTATGCAGTAAATCCGATAGATGTGGCTGAAAAAGAATCTGGTGTACCGGTTTCTAAAAATTTGAGCCCCATGAAAGATGTTAGGGTAGCTATTTATCAGGTAAGTAAAAAAGATCCTAATTTGATGTGGATAGGAATTAACGACAGAGATAAAGCATGGCATGATCTATATAAACTAAATATTGCTACAGGTAATTTAGAGTTGTTATTTGAAAATAATAATAGAATTACGGGATGGGATTTTGACTGGGATGAAAAACCACGATTGGCATATAGAACAAATGATAAAGGGTTTTCAGAAATTTTACGTATTGATGGAGATAATAAATTCACAAAAATTTATGAAACAAATCTACAGGAACGTGCTTATGTAGCCGGTTGGAATAAAGACAATACCAAAACTTACTTGGTATCTAACAAAGGAGATGTGAATTTTTCTACTTTGTATTCATTCGATCCACAAACAGAAAAAGTAGAGAAAATAGAGAGCGATCCGAAAAACAAAGTAGATTTTGGTGGAATGTTTATTGAGGATAATACAAGAGAAATATTATACACTTCATATACCTATGATAAAAGAGAGCGTCTTTGGAAAAATAAGGAATGGGGAAAAATGTTCAAGTTTTTAGAAAGTAAATTCAAAGGAAAAGAAGTTGGTTTTTCAAGTTTTACCAAAGACTATAAACAAATGTTAATTTCTGTTGGTAGTGATCAATCCGCTTATGAAACCTATTATTTTAACTCAGACACAAAAAAATTAATTCACCAATATACACCGAGACCACGTTTAAAAGAAGTAGAACAACACTTGGCGAAAATGGAAGCCATTTCTTTTAAAAGTAGTGATGGATTAGAAATCCCGGGTTATTTAACTATTCCTACCGGAGCGGTTAAGAAAAACCTACCTTTAATAGTATTGGTACATGGTGGTCCTAAAGGACCTAGAGATTATTGGGGTTATAATTCTTATGCTCAAATGTTAGCCAATAGAGGTTATGCCGTATTGCAACCCAATTTTAGAGCCAGTGGAGGTTATGGTAAAGCATTTTTAAATGCCGGAGATAGAGAATGGGGTAAAAAAATGCAAGATGATATTACTTGGGGTGTAAAACATTTAATTGCCGAAGGAACTGTAGATGAAAAACGTATAGCTATTATGGGTGGGAGTTATGGAGGATATGCAACATTGGCCGGTTTGGCTTTTACTCCTGAAGTGTATACTTGCGGTGTGGATATTGTTGGACCTAGTAATTTATTTACATTATTGGAATCCATTCCTGCATATTGGGAATCTTTTAGAAAAAGTTTGTATGAAATGACAGGAGATCCTGAGACAGAAGAAGGAAAAAAATTAATACAAGAGGCTAGTCCACTATTTAGTGCAGATAAAATCACTAAGCCATTATTGATTATTCAAGGGGCAAATGACCCAAGAGTTAAACAAGCAGAGAGTGATCAGATAGTAGTGTCCATGAGAGACTCAGGTAAAGAAGTAGAATATCTACTTGCAGATGATGAAGGTCATGGATTTAGAAAGCCTAATAATAATATGGCTATGTGGGTCAGTATAGAAAAATTTTTAGCAAAACATTTAGGTGGTCGCTATCAAAAAGACATGTCTGAAGAGGTGGAAAAACGACTTGGAGAAATTACACAAGATGTATCCAAAGTAGTTTATAAGAAAGCAGCAAAAGTTGAAATTTCATCTGCTTTACCGGAATTGAGTAACGACTTAAAAGAGGCAGCTTATCAATATGATGTCAAAATAGAAGTACAAGGGAAAAGTATTCCTATGCAAATGTCACGAGAGGTTAAAAAAGAAGGTGATAAATGGACAGTAAAAGATGCATCAACATCGGCAATGGGGAATAGTGAAGATGTAGTTTACTTAGAGAATATGGTACCGGTTAAAAGAGTAATAAATCAAGGTGGACAAACCATTGAGGTAAGTTATTTTAGTGATAAAATTTCGCTAACCATGATGGGCAAAACAAAAGAATTACCTCTTGAAGGAGCTCATGTAACTAATGGTGCAGGTTATGATTTTCTAATTGCTCGTCTTCCGTTAGCAGAAGGGTATCAAACTTCTTTTTATAGTCTTGATGTGATGTCACAAAAACTAAAAGTTATGAAACTAGAAGTTTTGGGTAAAGAAGATGGAAAATGGAATGTGAAAATTGTGAATGTTGAAAATGAAAAAGAATTGACTACAATGCTGATAGATGTAAATAAAAAAATGGCTAGTCAATTAGAACAAGTTGTGCCGGCAATGGGTAATGCTAAGATTATGACGACATTAAAATAGCATTTAATAAGTGGTAAAAAGAGGGGTCTCCAATCTGGAAATCCCTTTTTTTATTTATGATGTTTACTGAAAAATTTCCAAATTTCTTCAGCAGCATCTATGTCATGATTTATATTACCAACTAATGGGACAGGATTAAAAATAGACTCATATCCAGGAATAGTATGGCCACCATTATTAATACGATATAGTAATATTTCTGAAGTGCCAGTACAATCACTATAATCAAATACCGTAACGGTGCTATTATCTGTATCATCAATATCAGGTAAATCTGTTTTGGTTAGATTTGAATTTGAACAGCTATTATTATCTAGCCAAAAAAGTATAGTTTTTTCGGTTCCTATAACCGATCCACCATCTGTTAATGACCCCAATGGACCTCCATTATAAGGCACAAATGTATCATCAGTACCATTCATAATTAAAACAGAAACGGGCTCTTGAGGGTTGCAGTTGTTATAAACAAGATCTGGCATACTAGAAATGATACTGCCAAAAGCAGCAAATTTTTGTGGTAATTCGCATGCTAAACGCTGTGTCATCATACCTCCATTAGATGCTCCACAAACATATACTCTAGCGGCATCTATGTGATATTTTTGTATTAAAGTATCAATAAGAGTATTCAAAAAAGAAACATCATCTATTCCTGCTTTATCAGAATCTGTAACGCCTCGGCCATCAGCCCAATCAGAAAAAACACCATTTGGAAATAATGAAATATAGTTTTCATCATCACCAATTTCATCAAAATGATTTTTATCAAGCATCTCTTTTCCATCACCTTTTCCTCCGCCATGTAAAGCCATTACAAGTGGTAATTTATCAACCCCATTATAGCTCGGCGGAAAATGAATGGTATAAGACCTCTCTATACCATTATGTACTAGAGTATCTTCAAATTCAAATTGATCTAATGTAGTTTCAGTATCATCATTTTTATTGCAACTAATTAGAACTAAAAGAAGAATAACCAATAATTTAATATTTAGCGACATGATCGTCTTGAATTTGTTTATATTATTTAGACCGACTAATGTAAAAAAGGTTTAACCCAGATTATGCAATAGACTTCCTATTCCGTTCAGAAATCACTGCAAAATAGTTCGTTTCACTGCGTTTTCAAAATTAACCGTAGCGGTGCTACGCTTAATTTAGTAAAACACCCCATTTTATTGTGCTTTCGTAACTCATAACGTAACTCTATTGCATAATCTGGGTTTAATAGCATAACGTAAATTCTCAATCAAAATTTCATTATAATTTTCCATTCCATTCATCAAAAAATTGTTTTAAATATTTTTCCATAAACAAATGCCTATCAGCTGCAATTCGCAGTCCGGTTTTAGTATTCATTTTATCTTTTAAAAGCAGTAATTTTTCATAAAAGTGATTGATCGTTGGAGCATTAGATTTTTTGTACTCTTCTTTGGTCATATTTAAATTTGGGGGAATTTCAGGATCATAAATAACTCTATTTTTAAATCCGCCATAATTAAAACATCTTGCAATGCCTATAGCTCCAATAGCATCTAATCTATCAGCATCTTGAATAATATCTAATTCTATTGAAGCGAATGTATTGGTCTTGGTGGCAAGACTAGATTTAAAAGAAATATTTTTAATAATATGAATTATATGTTCAATTACATTGCTATCCACATTTAAAGAAAGTAAAAATTCAGCTGCCATTTTAGGACCAATAGTTTCATCACCACCCGAAGCGTCAGGATAAAATTTAGAATCGGCAATATCATGTAGTAAAGCACCAAGTGCTACTACTAAACCATCTGCTTTTTCTGTTTTTGCGATAAGCTGTGCGTTTTTATAAACACGATGAATATGAAACCAATCATGACCACCTTCCGCTCCTTCCAAAGTTTCTTTGACAAAATCTATGGTTTTAAAAATGAGTTGTTTTTCGTTCATACCGCAAAATAATAAATCCTCAGTTTTTCTGAGGATTTATTTTAAACTAATATCAAAAAATATTAAGATCACAATGTCATAAATTTTTATGACCTTTCTCTTTTTAAGGACTGTTTGGATAGGTTTTTTTTAACGCAAAGGACTTTCTACCCATTTGAATTGAAAAGAATTTTCAGGTATTTTAATACGTTCTGCCAATCGTGCTAATCTTGATGGGAGACGCGTTAAATAATCTCTGGCTTTTTCAGCTTCATCAGTCAAATTGGTAATTTTGTCTATATCCCAACGTTTTAAAAGTTTCTCTAAAATTTCAACATAATCTAAGGAAGTATAAACACCTATCCGTTGTGCTGTATTAGAAAATTCTTCAAAAGCAGTACCTATTTTGTTGCCAGATTCTCTCAAAAAATGAGCCGGCATCGTAATTTTTTGTTTCATCATATAATGAAAAGCCATCATCATTTGACTCGGATCAACTTTAAAGATACGCTCTACGAAATCAGCATAAGCATAATGGTGTCGCATTTCGTCACCTGAAATTATTTTACACATTTTGGCCAACTGATCGTTGCCTTTTTCTTTAGCCATTTTAGCAACTCTATTATGAGAAATAAAGGTAGCTAATTCCTGAAAACTAGTGTACACAAAATTTTTATAAGGGTCTCTGTCTGTGCCTATATCAAAACCATCAGCAATTAAATATTGAGTGGTTTTTTCAATTTCTTTCATGTTTACCCTACCTGATAAGTATAAGTATTTATTAAGAACTTCACCATGACGATTTTCTTCTGCTGTCCATTGTCTTACCCACTTCCCCCAAGAATTTCTACCAACTTGATCAATGCCTTCAACATCCATTAACCAAGATTCATAAGAAGGTAATGCCTCTTCAGTAATCATATCGCCTACTAAGACCACCCAAAAATCATAGGGTAGTTCTTTGGCCAGTTCTCGTATTTCAGTAACTTCATCAAAAAATTGATTACTTTCTGAATTGGGTAAAAAGTCTGAAGGTTGCCAGATTTTTTCAATGGGTATTAAATATTTTTCTATAAGTGCATCAACATCTTTTTCCAAAAACTGCATCACTTCTAATCTAACATTTTTTAATGACATATTATTTTTTTACGTAAGCACTCCTTTTTTAATGGTCTTTTCTATTTGATCAATAAGTACTTGATGGTTTGTAAAAGTAGCAATTTTTATGGGTTTATGTACGGTAAAAGTAATATGGGCTCCTAAACCCATAGGAAATTTTCCATATTGAACAGTTTTCCATGAGTTATTTATAGAAATTGGGACTACAGTAGCTGAAGGAATTTCTTTGAATAAGGTCAATAATCCTCTTTTTTGGAATGTTTTTGGGATACCATTTTTACTACGTGTACCTTCAGGAAAAATTACTGCTGCCCGTTTGGTAGTTTTAATATATGCTGAAAAATCTTGAATGGCTTTAATAGATTGTCTGGGTTTTTTCCTATTAATTAAAACTGATCCGCCATGACGTAAATTATACGAAACGCTCGGTATGCCTTTGCCTAATTCTACTTTACTTATGAATTTCGGATGATATCTACGCATATACCACATCATTGGTGAAATGTCATACATGCTTTGATGATTAGATACAATAATTAAAGGTTGGTCGAGATCAATTTGATGTGGATTGCTAAATGAGAAACGTGTACCCAACACATTTAAACATCTCATTATAAAAAATTGTAAAACATCTACACTCGTTTTAAGAGCTTTATAGCCAAAGACGTTGTTACTAATCCATAAAATAGGATGAAAAATAATTAATATTAATCCAAAGCTTAAATAATAAACAACAGATAAAGGATAGGCTAGTACTTTTTGCATTTTCAACAAAATAAATCCCTCTCCTTTTTGAGGAGAGGGTTAAGGGGAGTGAGTTTTAACAAAATTCTTGGTAAGCTCCTGCTAAATTTTCTGCAATCATTTCTGCAGATCTTCCTTCAATATGATGACGCTCTAACATATGAACTAGCTCACCATCCTTAAATAATGCAATAGCAGGTGACGATGGAGGAAAAGGAATCATGTGCTCACGTGCTTTATTCACGGCTTCCGTATCAACTCCTGCAAAAACTGTAGTAACATGATTTGGACTTTTCTCACCTTGAATTGATAAAATAGCACCCGGTCTAGCAGTACCGGCAGCACAACCACAAACTGAATTTACCATGATTAAAGTTGTGCCATTTTCATTGAGAATTTGGTCTACTTGATCTGCTGAATGTAATTCTTGAAATCCGGCATCAACCAATTGTTGACGCATAGGTTTTACTATATCTTCTGGATACATAATCTTTTTATTTTAATTAATGATTCGCAAAGATAATGATTCTACTATTTATGCATCCAAATTTTATTATAATTAAAAAGAGGGTTAGAATTTTGGTTATCTAATCTTTAGTTAGTTTTTCAACAATAAATGTATCTTTGAACCCTCATTATATATATTTTTTTATGTCAAATTTTTCAAAATGGATTGGAGCAACCTTAGGATGGTCTTTAGGTGGTCCTATTGGTGGAATTTTAGGTTTTGTTTTAGGGAGTTTTGTAGATGGTTTTTCAGGTGTTGACCTTAATGAGACTCAACAATCTCGGCGAAGTAAGGCAACAGATTCTGGAGATTTTGAAATTAGTCTGTTAATATTGGCTGCAGTGGTTATTAAAGCCGATGGTAAAGTAAATAGAACGGAATTGGACTATGTGCGTTCAAGTTTTGTGGGCATGTTTGGTAAAGAAAAAGCAAATAAGGCGTTTAAATTATTCAGTGGGATTATTAAAAAAAATGATATTTCTACAAGACAAGTTTGTATTCAAATACGCCAGCATATGACACATGCTTCCAGATTGCAATTGCTTCATTTTTTATTTGGAATTTCAAAATCAGATGGCAGTGTAAGTCTGGCAGAAATTAATACCATTAAACGAATTTCCGTCTATTTGTACATCAGTAATCGAGATTTTGAATCGATTAGAACAATGTTCCATACCACTTCTGGCAATAATTATACTTCTGTAGATGCCTATAAAATACTAGAAATTGATAAGAAAGCTAACAATGACGAAGTTAAAAAGGCCTATAGAAGATTGGTAAAAAAACATCATCCTGATAAATTACGTCATTTGGGCGAAGAGTATCAAAAAGGAGCAGAGGAAAAGTTCAGACAAATTCAAAAAGCCTATGAGCAAATTCAGAGTGAAAGAGGAATGTAATTTTAGCATGCTCATAACTTAAAAAGAAATTTAATCACCATCTCATTACTCGCATTTTAAACTATCTTTGCAAACAATTAAAATGATATGAGTAATATAGTAGCCATAGTAGGACGGCCTAATGTAGGTAAATCCACTTTTTTTAACCGTTTAATTCAACGTCGCGAGGCGATTGTTGATGCTGTTAGTGGCGTTACTCGCGATAGGCATTATGGTAAAAGTGAATGGAATGGTAAAGAATTTACTATAATAGATACAGGTGGCTATGTAAAAGGTTCTGATGATATTTTTGAAGCTGAAATAGACAAACAAGTAGAGTTGGCAATTGAAGAGGCTGACGTTATTATTTTTATGGTTGATGTTGAAACCGGTGTTACACCAATGGATGAAGATGTGGCTAAATTACTGCGTAAAGTAAAAAAACCGGTGCTTTTGGCAATCAATAAAGTTGATAATAGCAAACGTAATGCTGATGCAGTAGAATTTTACGCTCTGGGATTGGGGGAATATTTTACTATTGCCAGTATAAATGGTAGCGGTACAGGAGAGTTGTTAGACGAGTTGGTAAAAGTATTACCTGACGTAGAGGATAATGTTGAAGATGATTTACCTCGTTTTGCAGTTGTGGGAAGACCAAATGCAGGAAAATCTTCTTTTATCAATGCCTTGATAGGCGAAGAAAGATATATAGTTACTGATATTGCCGGTACAACACGAGATGCTATAGATACCAAATATAATCGTTTTGGATTTGAATTTAATCTGGTAGATACTGCAGGGATACGTCGTAAAAGTAAAGTAAAAGAAGACCTTGAGTTTTATTCGGTTATGCGTTCGGTTAGAGCGATTGAGCATTGCGATGTTGTTTTATTGGTTCTAGATGCTACGAGAGGTTTTGAAGGTCAAGATCAAAATATTTTTTGGCTGGCAGAGAAAAATAAAAAAGGTGTCGTTATTTTGGTTAATAAATGGGATCTGGTTGAAAAAGACACCCAAACCACCAAAGCGTTTGAAGCAAAAATCAGAAAAGAAATAGAACCGTTTACAGATGTGCCTATCATATTTATATCTACCTTAACCAAACAACGTATTTTTAAAGCAATAGAAACGGCTGTAGAAGTTTTTGAAAATCGTAAAAATAGAATTCCAACAAGTAAATTAAATGATGCTTTGTTGGATATCATGAAACAAAACCCACCACCTGCTTATAAAGGAAAATTTGTTAAGATTAAGTATTGTATGCAACTTCCAACACCTACGCCACAATTTGCATTTTTTTGTAATTTACCTCAATATGTAAAATCTCCTTATAAAAGGTATTTAGAAAATAAAATGCGTGAAATGTTTAATTTTCACGGCGTACCAATTGTAATTTATTTTAGACAGAAGTAAGCTAACATTTTAATTTTACATTTCTTTTTTATCTAATCCGGCATAAAATAATTTTCTTATGCCTTCCAATCTCAGTTAGGATTCTTTTACCCCTTCATGTTACTATTTTTACAAAAGAAGGATTCGAAGATAATCTGTTTCAAGATCTTTTAGTAATTTTCAAAATCATTAAGATCAATTTTATTAGCTCTAAAAATTGGTTATCTGCATTTGCTTATGAGAATTTACTATATTTATCTCTGGATTATTAAAAATGAAGATCAAGAGGCCAGTAGTAATTTTTATTTTAGGTGTGTCGGGTGTTGGTAAATCTACTATCGGAAATTTATTATCAAAAGAATTTTCATTTCCTTTTTTTGATGGTGATGATTATCATTCAAAAAAGAATAAAGATAAAATGGCCAATGGCCAGTCTTTAAATGACGAAGATCGTTATGAATGGTTGATTCATTTAAATAAATTAGCCATTAAACAATTAGAGCAAAAATCTTGCATCATAGCCTGTTCAGGACTAAAGGAAAAGTATAGAAACCTTTTAAGTAAAGGTATTCAAACACAAGTAAAATGGATTCTATTATCGGGTAATTATGATCTAATTTTAGAAAGATTAAAAAAGCGTAAAGGGCATTTTATGCCAACTTCATTGTTGAAATCTCAATTTGAAACTTTAGAAGAGCCTGTTGAAGCTCTAAAAATAGATATTAGCAATTCTCCTGAGAAAATAATAGAACTAATTAAAGAGGAATACACCAATAAATCTGAATTTGGACTAATAGGACTTGGTGTTATGGGCAAAAGTCTTTGTAGAAATTTAGCTGCAAATAATTTTACACTTTCATTTTATAACAGGCATAAGAAAGGTGTTGAAGAAAACGTAGCACTCAACTTTAAAAAAGAATTTTCTGAACTTAAAAATACCTTAGCTTTTGACGATCTAAGAGCATTTGTCAATGCATTGCAAAGACCTAGAAAAATTATGCTAATGGTAAATGCCGGAAAACCGGTAGATGAGGTCTTAGATAGCCTAATTCCGTTGTTGTCTAAAAATGATGTAATTATTGATGGTGGTAATTCTCATTATATAGACACTAATAGGAGAATTGAGATGCTACAAAAACATCAAATTTATTTTATTGGAGCAGGAGTTTCTGGTGGTGAGGAAGGTGCCTTGAATGGACCTTCAATTATGCCAAGTGGTAATAAACGATTTTATAAATTGGTACAGCCTTTTTTAGAAATTATTGCTGCAAAAGATAAAAATGGTAACCCTTGCTGTGTTTATATGGGTAATGGTGGTAGCGGTCATTTTGTAAAAATGGTGCATAATGGCATTGAATATGCTGAAATGCAACTGTTGGCAGAAGTTTATTTTTTATTAAAACAAATGGGGAATAACCCTAATGAAATTGCTACTATTTTAGAATCTTGGTCGAGTTCTACAAATAGCTACCTCTTAAACATAACTATAGAAATTCTTAGAAAAAAAGAAGAAGACGGTTGGCTTATTGACAGTATTTTAGACGTATCAGAAAACAAAGGTACCGGTTATTGGGCTACTGTTGCCATGGCAGAATTAGGTGTACCAAGCACTATGATTCCAACCGCATTATTTGCGAGATATATTTCTTCTTTCAAAAAAGAACGCATTGAAATGAGTAAGGCTTATGGTGTCAAAACCAATAATCTTATAATTGATAATGAAGATCTTTTAAAGGCATATCAACTGGCACGTATTGTTAATCATCATCAAGGATTCAAGCTACTTCATCAAGCATCCCTATCCCATAATTGGAATCTGAATTTATCTGAAATTGCAAGAATATGGACTAATGGATGTATTATCAGATCGACACTAATGGAACAACTTAGTACTATTCTTAAAAAGAATAACAATATTTTATTAAATGAAAAAATAGTTGTTTTGGTAAAAAAATTAAAACCATCACTAAATAAAATTGTTGCTCAAAGTATTTTAGAAGAAATTCCCATTCCATGTTTGAGTGAAGCCATAAACTATTTAAATGCCTTTTCAGTAGCGAAATGCTCTGCGAATTTAATTCAAGCACAACGAGATTATTTTGGAGCACATTCATATAAGCGTATAGATGATCCCTCAGGAAAAAATTATCATACCCATTGGAAAAACAAAAACTATGATTGAATATAAATTATTACTGTCAGTTCTCATTGGTATTGTGGTATTGCTTTTTTTGATCTTAAAACTTAAACTTCACGCTTTTGTTTCATTATTAATTGCGAGTATTCTCGTTGGTATTTTAGCTGGATTAAGTCCTTCAGTAATAATGGATACCGTTAATGAAGGGATGGGCAACACTTTGGGATTTGTCGCTACAGTTATTGGTCTGGGAGCTATGTTTGGTGCTATTTTAGAACATTCGGGTGGCGCCAAGGTAATCGCTAATTTTTTACTAAAAAAATTCGGTGTAGATAGGGCTCCAGCCGCTATGGCTTTGGCAGGGTTTATAGTAGCCATTCCTGTTTTCTTTGAAGTAGCATTTATTTTATTAGTACCCGTAATATACGCCCTTCAAAAACAAACCAAGAAATCGTTGCTTATTTATGCTTTACCATTATTAGCAGGATTGGCAGTAACCCATGCTTTTATTCCACCAACACCAGGTCCAATTGCGGTTGCTGATATTATTGGGGCCGATTTAGGTTGGGTAATTTTAATAGGTGCTATCGTTGGTTTACCGACCGCTATTATTGGGGGAATTTTCTTTGGGAAATATATAGGGAACAAAATCTATGTAGAAGCTCCATTTGTAGATGAAAATCAAGAGGAAATTAGTAAAAACAGGATGCCTAATGTTATGTTGATATTTAGTATTATAGCCGTTCCTATCGTTTTAATATTGCTGAATACTTTTGTAAAAAGTGGTCTGTTAATTATTCCTAATGAAACCATAACTATTTTTATAGGTTTGTTAGGGCATCCATTTTCAGCATTAATAATAGCCAATGTTATTGCTTGGTATTTGTTGGGCATCAGACAAGGTTTTTCTAAGCAACAATTATTAGATATTACCGTAAAATCTATGGGTCCGGCAGGCATGATTATACTTATAACCGGGGCTGGAGGTGTCTTTAAACAGGTGCTGGTAAATACCGGAGCCGGTGAAATGATTGCTAAATCTTTGGTTGAGGTTGGTTTTCCGGTATTATTATTCTCATTTGTAGTAGCTCTTTTAGTAAGAGTTATTCAAGGTTCAGCTACTGTTGCTATGATTACGGCAGCAGGTTTGGTATCTCCGTTAATAGTAGGCGTTCATTATAATAATTTTGATCTGGCCTGTATTGTAATTTCAATTGCAGCGGGATCAACAGCTTTTTCTCATGTTAATGATAGTGGTTTTTGGTTGGTTAATCAGTTTTTGGGGATTACCGAAAAACAAACGTTTAAAACGTGGACAGTTATGACTGGAATCTTATCTCTGTTAGGATTTTTATTTGTGGTTTTGTTGAATTTTGTTTTTTAATAATATTTCACTTCCTAAAACTTACTAAAATTGTTATAACAATAACAGGTTAATCAATCAGAATTAACCTCTTAACATTGCATTCCATCCTTGGGCAGTCAATTCAATTTTTTGATTAGCTCTGGTAACTAAATGCATACCTTCATTTTGTTCAGTCAAATGACCTATAACCGTTAAATTCGGATTTGCTTTTATCTTAGGATAATCAGATGCATCTATCGTAAATAACAATTCATAATCTTCACCACCACTTAGAGCAACAGTAGTACTATCTATGTTAAACTCCTCACATGTAGCAATAACCTGAGGGTCTAACGGAATTTTATCTTCAAATAAATTACAACCGGTATTACTTTGTTGGCAAATATGGATAATTTCTGAAGATAAACCGTCGCTAATATCAATCATAGCCGTTGGTTTTACATCTAATTCTTTTAATAATTTGGGAATGTCTTTTCTCGCTTCAGGTTTCAGTTGTCGTTCTACCAAGTAGGTATAATTATCTAATTCAGGCTGAGCGTTTGGATTTGCTTTAAAAACTTGTTTTTCTCGTTCTAAAACTTGCAGCCCTAAATAAGCTGCTCCTAAGTCTCCACTTACCACTAGTAAATCATTTGCTTGAGCACCATTTCTATATACTACATCTTTTTTTTCAACCTCACCAAGAGCGGTAATACTAATTAATAAACCGGTGTTTGATGAGCTGGTATCTCCACCAACTAAATCTACATTATAAGTGGCACAAGCCAAATGGATACCTGCATATAATTCTTCAATGGCCTCTAATGAAAAACGATTGGAAATTGCCAGAGAAACTGTAATTTGGGTTGCCGTACCATTCATGGCATATATATCAGAAAGATTGACCATTACTGCTTTATAGCCCAAATGTTTTAAGGGCATATATGACAGATCAAAATGTACACCTTCAATCAATAAATCGGTACTCACCAATACTTGTTTTTTATTAAATTCGAGCACAGCAGCATCATCTCCAACACCTTTTATAGTAGATTTATGTGTTAATTTTACATGATCGGTTAAGCGTTTGATCAAACCAAATTCACCTAATTTAGCTATTGAAGTACGTTGTTCGTTTTTGTCTTCTAACATAGTTTTATTTTCCAAAAAATAGATAAGTTGCAAAAATACAAATTAGATTTACTATAGAACATTAATTAGTCTTTTAAAACTATTTTACCTTTTTTGGTCTGAATAGTATTAAGCACCCATTCTAATTCAGGGTCAATGTTATTTTTACGATCTTCAATAGTAGGGATTATTTCAATATCGGGTTTAATTCCGAATCCGTTGGGCTCCATATTATAAGGAGCCTCAATTTGTACTAGACCAATATTCATTTTTACTTTAGAATTGGGTAGTTCTATAGTCCTAAATATTCCCGCTACAGTACCATTATAAGCTCCACCGGTTTCTTCTCCAATAAAAGTCGCTCTTTTTGTAGCATGTAAATTGGTTGATAATATTGAAGAAGCAGAAAAAGAACTGCCATTGATCAAAACATAAATGTCTCCTTTAAAATTTAATGGATTAGGTTTTTTAACTTTAGCACTCGAAAACTTAAAATACAGTTTACCATTTTTTTTGCTCGATTTTGTTAAATTATTGATGATGATTCCGGGAGATAATAAACCAGCCAATATTTTTAAAAATGATGAATTATTTTTAGAAGTCATCATTTTTAAATATGGTAAACGCGTTAAAGTTTCGCCTTTTTCAATTAATTGGTAATCCTTATCAGTTAAATAAGAATATAACTTATCTATTTCGGCTAATCTTCCACCTGTATTATCTCTTAAATCTAGAATTAAAAAATTTGCTTTGGCCGAGTCAATTTTGGTAAAACTCTCTTGATAGAAGTCCTTAAACTTTCCATTATTAAAACTTCTAATTTTTAAATAAGCAATACTGCTATCTTTATCTATAAAATTAAAATTTCTAGTATATCTTTTCTTTGATTTTTCATAACCATATTTGTAATCATCTTTTCTTTTTTGTCTATCTTTTAGCTTTTGTGCTAATTTTTCATCTTTTGTTAATTTTTTAGGCTTATTATTTAAAGAATCTATTTTTGATATTCCTGAAATAGAATCTTTTGCTATTCTTCTAAAAGTTTTTGTAAATAAAGAATCTTCATTTTGGAATGTAATTGTAAGGCTGTCTAAATAACCTTTGTCTATATAATAAAACTTTGAAAATTGTAAACCGACAGCTCTATTTTGAAAAGTGGTGTTATACCCATCTGAAGAAAATAATTTTTTATACCTCTCTATAATTTCTGAAATAGGTTCGTTGTTAATTTTAACCACTTTATTGCCAATAATTGTAGAATCAGCCCCACGTGTACCCTTAATCCATAGAGCATTGCTTAAATATTCAAAATCTAAATCATAAAATTCAAACTTCTTTTTTTTGATCAACTTACTTTCTTTGTTGGTAAATTGCCTTGTAGGCGGAATAACACGAATATGCCCTTGTCTAACTTCAGCCACTACAGGAGCCAGTTTTTCATAGAATTTCCTACTAGATAATGGCTTAGTAATTGTTTTTTTTAGACTATCAAATTTATAATCTAAATTCTCTTTTGAAATATAAGTATATAACTGAGGATGTAATTTTTGTAGTTTAGTATAAGCTTTATCAACATCTTTTCTTAAACCTTTAACCGGATGAAAAGCTGCAATTTGTTCATTATAAGTCTGAACACTTGAACAGGAAAATAATAGTACACCAACAAAAAAAGTGCAAAAAAGTTTTTTCATTTCAATTGATTAAGTCTAACTCAGGTTATAAATATATGTTGAATTTTTCAATCAAAAAAAGTGCCAATCAAAAAAATGTAAAAATTAATTTGATATGGGACAATGTATAATATAAAACGTCTTTTAAGATAATTTTAAATAGAATTCATTAAATATTGGTATTTTTAACCATTAAATATTATAAATGCTACAAAAGCAACACATATTTCTAGTTCTTTTCCTGATTTTGGGTTATACTTCGTTTTGCCAAAAATCAAATAGTAATCTATATCAAATTATAGAAGCTGAGGCAAAATCTGCCAGTAAAACCATTAATTATAAAGCAAATGTAAACACGGCAAATTACGATATTACCTATCATAAATTAGAGTGGACAATTGATCCGGCTATAGCAAATATTAGTGGAGATATAACAACTAATTTTACTGCTAAAAGTGATTTAAACACGGTTACCTTCGATTTAAAATTTAATATGAAAGTTACAAAAGTTAGTCAAGATGGAGCAGATTTATCCTTCACACAAAATACAAATGACGAATTGGTTATTGCACTTTCTACACCGCTATCTCAAGGGCAATCTAGTGCAGTAAAAATAACTTATAGTGGGACTCCTTCTTCTACTGGTTTTGATTCTTTCGAACAATCTACCCACAACGGGGATCCTGTTATTTGGACGCTTTCTGAGCCTTATGGTGCAAAAGATTGGTGGCCTTGTAAACAAGATTTGAATGATAAAATTGATGTTATCGATGTATTTATTACAACACCACAATTTAATGCTTCAAATGAAGAATATATTGTTGTAAGTAATGGTTTGGAGCAAAGTCAATCAGTAAACGGTTTTAATAAAACAACACATTTTAAACATCAACACCCTATACCTGCTTATTTGATAGCCTTTGCTGTTACCAATTATAATGTGTATTCGCATACGGTTGCCAATAATGGCAGTCCTTTTGAGATTGTAAATTATGTGTATCCTGAAAGTTTAACGTCTGCTCAGAGTCAAACTGGTGTAACTGTTGATATTATGAACTTATATACTAGTTTGTTTGAAGAATATCCTTTTGCAGACGAAAAATATGGGCATGCCCAGTTTGGATGGGGTGGTGGTATGGAACATACTACCGTTTCATTTATGGGTAATTTTAATAGAAGTCTTATAGCACACGAGTTGGCACATCAATGGTTTGGTGATAAAATTACCTGTGGTAGTTGGAAAGACATTTGGCTTAATGAAGGTTTTGCTACTTATCTAAACGGATTAACTATAGAAAGCTTAGATGGTGAAACTGCCTTTAAAAGTTGGAGGATAAATTCTGTAAATAATATTACCTCTCAGTCAGGCGGTTCGGTTTATCTGTCGGATCAAGATACTACTAGCGTAAGTAGAATTTTTAATGGTCGTTTGTCTTATACTAAAGGCTCGATGGTATTGCATATGCTTAGAAAAAAGCTGGGTGACACCAATTTTTTTAAAGGATTGCAAAATTATTTGGCCGATCCTAACTTAGCCTATAGTTATGCTAAAACACCAGATTTAATTGCTCATATGGAATCTGCTAGTGGCGAAGATCTAAATGAATTTTTTAATGATTGGATTTACGATCAAGGTTATCCAAGCTATGCAATTATATGGTATCAACCTCAAGCCAATCAGCTTAAAATTACTGTAAATCAAAGCCAAAGTCACTTTTCAGTAAATTATTTTGAAGCTTCTTTGCCGGTTAGAGTTAAAGGTGTGGGTGGAGAAATTTTAGATTTAATTTTAAAGAACACTTTTGATGGTGAGGAGTTTACAGAAACGATCAATTTTGAGATATCAGCAGTAGAAATAGATCCTGAAATACATTTAATTTCCAAAAATAATAGTGCCGTTTTGGGTGTTGAAAATGAGGTTTTGTCATCTAAAATTAAGATCTATCCTAATCCTGTAAAGAATGAATTAATACTTCAAAAACCTAGCCATATTAATATTGAGAATATTACAATTTATAATAGTTTAGGTCAGGTTGTAAGTAAGTTAAATAATAACGATACGGTTAATGTATCATGGCTGACCAATGGCTTACATTTTCTTAGCATACAAACAGATCAAGGTGTTTTGTATAAATCCTTTTTAAAAAATTAATGCAATAATGATGCATTCAATTCTTGATAATGCTTTACTTAAAGCCAAACTGCTAACAATAAATAAAGATTCAAAAATTATTTTTTTTAGTGATTTGCATAAGGGAGACAATAGTTATGCGGATGATTTTACTCATAATATGGAAATTTATCAATATGCTATTAGAAAATATTATGATAAAAAGTATACCTATATAGAATTAGGAGATGGCATAGAGCTTTGGGAAAATTATACATTTGAACCTATATATAAAGCTCATAAAAGCACTTTTGAATTGTTGAAGTTATTTTATAATGACAATAGATTGTATATGATTTGGGGTAATCATGACATGATTTTTGGAGATCCAATTACGGTTGAAAAAATGTTGTATAAAGTTTTTCCTCCTAAAAATATAAAACAAAAAGAACGTCTTTTTAATTTACAATATCATGAAAGTATGTTATTACAAATTGAAAATACGGACAAAACAATATTCTTAATTCACGGACATCAAGCAGATTGGTTTAACTATAGGTTTTGGAAAGTGAGTAGATTTTTTGTACGGTATTTTTGGAAACCATTACAAAAATGGTTCAATGTAAAAGACCCTACAAGTCCGGCTAAAAATTATAAGAACCTTATTAAGGTAGAACAAAAATTAAAAGATTGGATAATAAAGAATAATAATCAGATGGTAATTGCCGGACATACTCACAGACCAAGATTTCCTGACCCAGGACTATTACCATATTTTAATGATGGTAGTTGTGTTCATCCTAATTCAATAATAGGCATGGAAATTGAAAATTTAGAAATCGCTATGGTTAAATGGCATTTTCAATCTGATGCTAATGGTAATAGTCATATCGTAAAAACTGTATTGGCAGGACCTCAACCATTAGACTTGTATTTATAGTAAGTATAGTTTTAAAAACATCAGGCATATAGAATTACGTAAACTTGATTGTGTTGCCTCAAATAGTTATCAATTTTATAAGCAATTGCATAAGTTAGGTTAGATAATCAAAAAATGGCTATCTTTATAAAACAGTTTACCAAATGAATGAACCAATACATGATGAGAAAATAAATAGGGTTTTATTAAAACCTCGTTTTAAAATGCTATTTGATGAAAGTCAAGAAGAGATTTTAGGAAAATTTAAAGAGAACATTGATGATAAAAATTGTAAATACTGTTCTAAAATTTCTGGCAATCATATTTTCTTAGATGTTCCTAAAGATGAGGATCATTTTTGGTCACCTCAATTGCAAGTTGAGGTAGTAAAAAATGAAGAAAATAAAACCGTTGTAAAAGGTATTCTTGGACCTAAGCCACAAGTCTGGACTTTCTTTATGTTTATTCATTTTGCAGTAGCTGTTGCTTTTGTTGTGTTTTTTGTGATGTTTTATGTAAGATGGAGCTTAGACGGTGATTTTCAATTGGCAAAATATATGATGATAGGATTGCCAATTCTTTGGATAATATTATATTTTATTGGACAGTCTGGAAAAAAATTAGGATATAAACAAATGGTTGAATTAGATGATTTTATGATGAAAACACTTGAAAAAAAATAGTTGGTTTTCCTGATGCTCGTTAGATTTTTTTGGAACCTATTTTATGCAAAATGTTTTTCGAATTATTCTAAATAGAAAACACCAACTAGTTCTATCTATAAATTATCAATAATTTTTTCCATTTCTTGCTGTAATTCTAATGCTTTGTCTTTTGCTTTTTGAGCATAATTTTTTTCATTAGATGCATAAATAATTCCCCTTGATGAGTTCACCAATAAACCAATTTCATTGGTCAAACCATATTTACATACTTCTTGTAAATTACCACCTTGAGTACCTATGCCTGGGACTAATAAAAAATGATGGGGTACAATTTTTCTAATGGTTTTAAAATATTCCGGTCTGGTAGCACCCACAACATACATTAAATTTTGAGCATTTTTATAAGTCAAAGTCTTTTTTAAGACGGTTTCAAAAAGTTGCTCATTGTTATAAGTTAAGGTTTGAAAATCTAGGCCACCAACATTTGAAGTTAGAGCTAATAGAATTGTGAATTTATTTTCGAAGGCTAAAAATGGTTCTACAGAATCAGAACCCATATAAGGAGTTACAGTGATGGAATCGAAATTCAAATCATCAAAAAAAGCTTTGGCATAACGCGTTGATGTGTTGCCAATATCTCCACGTTTGGCATCGGCAATAGTAAATATATCAGGGTAATTATTATTCAAATAATCAATCGTTTTTTGTAGTGATTGCCATCCTTTTATACCATAGGCTTCATAAAATGCCATATTTGGTTTATAGGCAACCGCCAAATGATGAGTAGCCTCAATAATCTGTTTGTTGAATTCAAAAATAGGATCTTCGAGCTTATGTAAATGTGTTGGAATTTTATCCATATCAACATCTAAACCTATGCATAAAAATGATTTTTTAAGTCGAATCTGTTCAATGAGTTGCTCTTTTGTCATAAAAATCAATAAATTTTTACAAAAATAAGGATTAATAACAGATTATTTGAATGAATATATAAATCTGAAGAAACCAGTAAGAAAATGTACCAGATAATTAATTTTTAAACAGCTTTAAATTATATTTGCTCTTAGATTGATATAAACTATAAACTTAACAAAATGAGAGATAAAATTGTAGCCGGTAATTGGAAAATGAACAAAACTTTACCTGAATCTAAGGCCTTGATTAAAGACATTAAAAATGCTATTAAAAATGAAGAGCTGCAAAATATTAGAGTTATAGTGGCTCCTACATTTGTAAATTTAAGATCAGCTGTTAAGAAAGCGAAAAAATCTGTTGTAGAAATTGCGGCTCAAAATATGCATCAGGCAGATAGTGGAGCTTATACCGGAGAAATATCTGCGGAAATGTTGAAAAGTATTGGTGTTAAGATAGTAATTTTAGGACATTCAGAACGTAGAGAATATTTTGGTGAGACAGACAGTTTATTGTCTAAAAAAGTAGATCAGGCTTTGAATAGTAAATTGGAAGTTATTTTTTGCTTTGGAGAAGTTTTAGAAGATAGAAAAAGCGAAAACCATTTTAAAATAGTTGAATCTCAATTAAAGAATGGTCTGTTTCATTTAAGGGAAAAAGACTGGAAGCATATTATTTTGGCTTATGAGCCGGTTTGGGCTATTGGCACCGGAGAAACTGCAAGTCCGGAACAAGCTCAAGAAATGCATAAGCTTATCAGAAAGTTAATTGCTGAAAACTATAACCAATCAATAGCAAATGATGTTTCTATACTTTATGGAGGTAGTGTAAAACCTACTAATGCAAAAGAGATATTTTCTAAAGAAGACGTTGATGGAGGGTTGATTGGAGGAGCTGCTCTTAAGGCTGATGATTTTGTTGCACTAATTCAGGCTATAAAGTAATTTTTTTTTCATCTTTTGTTAGATATTTTTAACCTATCAGTTAGGTCATAATCAACTACTCATAGAATTTAAGGTTGTTATTCATTGAATCTTTATTATTTTCTAATAAATTGGAAAGAAATAAGGCTTCTATAAACTAATTATTTATGATATACTTAGCTTTTAATTTTATTGTTTCTCCATTACAACCCACAACAGAAATTTTGATTGCTGAATTAGGTTATGCGGGCTTTGAAAGTTTTGTAGAAAATGAAAATGGCGTAACCGCATATATTCAAAAGGTGGAGTATCATGAGCATATACTTGAAGATATTTATGCCTTAAAAAATGAGGAATTTCAAATATCATTTACTAAAGAAGAAATTGATCAAGTAAATTGGAATAGTGAATGGGAAAAAAATTTCAATCCAATTGAGGTAGATAACCTAGTCAGTATTCGAGCTCCTTTTCACCCCCGAAGCCTCGGGGTCAATTTAAAATATGATATTGTTATCGAGCCAAAAATGAGTTTTGGCACTGGTCATCATGAAACTACACATATGATGGTGCAACATTTATTGGCTTTAGAATTAAAGGACAAAAAAGTTTTAGATATGGGTTGCGGTACAGGTATCTTGGCCATTTTTGCAGAAATGAAAGGAGCAAACCCCATTGAGGCCATAGATATTGATAATTGGTGCTATGAGAATTCCTTAGAAAATATTTATCGAAATCATTGTCAACATATCTCAGTTTACCAAGGAGATTCGTCATTATTAATCAACAAAAATTATGACATCATCATAGCAAATATCAATAGAAATATTTTATTGAATGATATCAAAACGTATGCCCAATGTCTTAATGATAATAGTGTATTATTATTAAGTGGATTCTATCAAGAAGATATACCTCTTATCGATACTGAAGCTTCAAAATACAACTTGAAACTTGATTCGATTATTGAAAGAAATAATTGGGTATCAGTTAAATACAACTTCTAAGTTATTCCAATTTTAAACTAGTGGTTTATGGTGAATTTTAAAATTCACCATTTTCTCTATTGACTTTGCTTATCTAAAACTTTACATTTACCAAGACTAATATGCTTAAATATTGTCGCTAACTTTTATATTAACTAAAACTATTTAAAAATGAAAAAAAATGTAATTACAATTTTCGTAATGGCAATTGCCTTAATC
>DEIV01000042.1 GCA_002352665.1 Flavobacteriaceae bacterium UBA2765 | reverse complement strand
TTAGTAATTAGCTACTGACCTCTAAAACTTTGAATAGTTTAGTCCACCTTTTATACCATAAACAACATTTTGAGCTGTGGCTATCTGTAAAGAAATAATAGAAATAAGAATTAAAATAATTTTTTTCATAGTTTAATTAAAATTATGGTTTATACTTCAGAGGCAAATGCACTACTTTTTTGGTTTCAAAAAAGTCTTCCATAAAATAATCTGATAAATTATAAAGGCTTGCTTTAGGAAACTTTATCAGTTCTTCACTTAAATCACCTCCTTTTAAATAGAGTATGCCATTTTTTAGTTCGTGATTTTGTTTTTTGGCTATTTTTTTACGCGTCCATTTTACAAAATCATCCATATTGGTAACGGCACGACTTATAATAAAATCAAATGATCCTTTTACTTCTTCTGCTCTAATATGTTCAGCCTTTACATTTTTTAAGGCTAATGCTTGGACTACTTCTTGTACTACTTTTATCTTTTTCCCGATAGAATCCACTAGATAAAACTGTGTTTCAGGAAATAAAATGGCAAGTGGAATTCCTGGAAATCCACCACCCGTACCAACATCTAATACTTTAGCATTAGGCTTAAAAGCCTGTACTTTGGCTATTCCTAAAGAATGTAAAACATGGCGTAGATACAGTTCATCAATATCTTTTCTTGAAATAACATTGATCTGAGCGTTCCAATGCTTATATAAAGATTCCAATTGCTCAAATTGATTCAATTGTATATCGCTTAGACCTGAAAAATAGCGAGTAATTTTTTCCATAAAATACAATAGCAAAACTAAACATTAATGTTAAATATTTAACAAATTAAAGCTATAAACAACAAGTAATTCAAAAATAACGTAATTTTGCCTTTCTTATAAATAAACTATTGATCATGTCAAGAACAACGATAAAATTTTCAAGAGTAGATTCTGCGAAGTTTTTTAGAACTTTAAATAAGCGTATTAACACTTATTTTAACGAGAAGAATATCAAAAAAACAGGTAACTGGAAACTATACCTCAAAGCTATTGTAATGTTTGCTTTGTTAATAACTCCATTAGTTTTAGTACTTACGCTTAATTTACCTGCTTGGACGCAAATATTGTTTATGATACTTGTAGGTGTAGGTATGGCCGGTGTGGGTATGAATGTTATGCACGATGCCAATCACGGATCTTTTTCGAGTAAAGAGTGGGTGAATAAGTTAATGGGAAGTAGCATTTACATTCTTGCAGGAAATGATTATAATTGGAAAGTACAACACAATGTTTTACATCATACCTATACTAATATTCAAGGTCATGATGAAGATATTGATGCCGGCAGAGTTATTCGTTTTTCTAAACATGCAAAATGGTTAAAAATTCATAAATATCAAAAATATTATGCTTTTTTCCTTTATGGTTTACTTACTGTGAATTGGGCGATTACTACCGATTTTAAACAGACCTATCAATATCTGAAAAAAAAATTATCATATGGTAAGTTTCCTAATCCTGCCACACAATGGACTAAATTAATTATAGGAAAAATTATCTATTATGCCATATGGATAGTTTTACCTTTAGTAGTTGGATTTACTTGGTGGCAAGTATTGATTGGCTTTTTAATTATGCATTATACGGCGGGAATTATTTTAAGTGTTGTTTTTCAATTGGCTCATGTAATGCCAAATACTGAAATGCCGCTTCCCGATGAAGCAGGAAATATGAAAAATACTTGGGCTATTCACCAATTATATACCACTTCAAATTTTGCTCCAAAAAATTGGTTGGTTCGTTTTTTTACCGGAGGTCTAAATTATCAGGTAGAACATCATTTATTTTCTAATATAAGCCATATCCATTATAAAAAAATTGCGGAGATCGTAAAGAAAACAGCTACAGAATTTAGCTTACCTTATAATGAATATAGAACCATGCGAAAAGCTGTTTACGAACATTACCAACAATTAAACATTCTAGGTAAAAAGCCTGTTATTGCTTAGATCAATTTCTCTTAATGAATAAATAAGTTTGAAATTTGACATTTAGTAAATAAAAGCATTTTTTACTCTTTTAAATTTTTTACATTTGTTATATAAATTATAGCAAATAGACATGCAACATCTTTCTGATAGAATAAACAATTTGCCAATTTCTGCAACATTGGCTATGGCAGCTAAAGCACGTGAATTAAAAGCAGAAGGTAAAGACATTATAAGTTTAAGTTTAGGCGAACCGGACTTCAATACTCCAGAATTCATTAAAGAAGCTGCTAAACAAGCCATTGACGAAAATTACAATTCTTATTCTCCTGTAGATGGTTATTTAGATTTACGCGAAGCTATTTGTAGAAAATTTAAACGAGACAATAATTTGATTTATTCACCAAACCAAATTGTAGTTTCAACCGGTGCTAAACAATCTATAGCTAATGTGGCTATGGTATTATTAAATCCGGGTGATGAAGTATTGTTACCGGCACCATATTGGGTAAGTTATTCTGCTATTGCCACCTTGGCTGAAGCCAACTATATTGAAATACCTTCTACAATTGAGACAGATTTTAAAATTACACCAGAACAGTTAGAAGCTGCCATTACACCTAAAACAAAATTGATATTTTTTAATTCACCTAACAACCCCAGCGGAACCGTTTATACTGAAAGTGAATATAGGGCTTTGGGTAAAGTCCTTGAAAAACATCCTAATATTTATATTATATCAGATGAAATTTACGAACATATCAATTATGGTGAAGCTAATTTTAGCTTTGCTTCTATAGAAAGTCTGTATGACCGGACGATAACCATTAATGGGGTGGCAAAAGCTTTTGCCATGACCGGTTGGAGAATTGGTTATATAGGTGCTCCAAATTGGATTGCTAAAGCATGTACCAAAATGCAAGGACAAATTACTTCTGGTGCCAATTGTATTGCACAACGGGCTACTATTACCGCACTGGATGCTCCTGTTTCAAAAATTCAATTTATGGTTGATGAGTTTCACAAGAGAAGAGATTTAGTACTCAATTTGGTTAAAGACATCAATGGTCTTAAAGCTAATGTACCAAAAGGTGCATTTTATGTCTTTCCAGATGTCTCTTATTATTTTGGGGAAACCATAGGCGGTATTGATATTAATAATGCTTCAGATTTTTCTATGCTTTTATTAGAAAAAGCAAATGTGGCTACCGTAACTGGCGAAGCTTTCGGAGCACCTGATTGTATCAGAATTTCTTACGCTGCTTCTACTGAGAATCTTAAAGAAGCATTTAAGAGAATAAAAGAAGTGCTTAGTTAAACTTAATTTTAGGGATTGAAAAATAAAGCATTTGTATATCTAATATTAATTTTATTGATTGGCTTAATTATTTATCTTTTTTATCCAAAAAATGAAGAAAATATTGAAGTTAAAACTCCAATATCTAATACTTTATTTAAATATCTACCTACTTCAACAACCAATCAAGTCATTACACATCAATATTACACCTTATCGTATAGTGAAGAACACGAACAAGCAGAATGGGTAGCCTACGAATTAAAAAAAGAACACCTAGCAAGAACCAATAGAAAACGACCCTACTTTATTGAGGATAAAAAAGTAAAAACACGATCCGCCAGTTATAGGAATTATAAAAATTCAGGATATACCAAAGGACATTTATGCCCCGCCGGGGATAGAAAATTCTCTAAAAATGCATTTGATGAAACTTTCTTAACTTCTAATATTTCACCACAAAAAGGTAGCTTTAATGGTGGTATCTGGAATAGATTGGAGCAAAAAACACGTTATTGGGCTAGCAAAGACAAACAACTATATATAGTTACAGGTGGAGTCTTAACTAAAGATTTGATTACTATTGGTAATGAAAAAGTTGCTGTACCAAAACAGTTTTATAAAATTCTATTAGACTATTCGGAACCTGAAATAAAGGCCATTGCTTTTCTAATTCCACACCAAAAGTCTAAAAAACCGCTTTATACTTTTGTAGTTGCTATAAATGAAATAGAAAGACTAACTGAGATAGATTTTTTTCCGGAATTACCTGATGAACTAGAAAATAAATTAGAATCAAATTCTAATTATAAAAATTGGAGCTTTTAAATGTAAGATTTTTTTCAATTAACATTATTCTCAATCCCTCTCTAGAACCAACTCTAAAAATGAAAGTGAAAATAATCTTGTTCTTGCTTAAAATTTAATGTTAAAAATATGTTTTCAATTATTGTCAAAAGTTTTAAAATAAAAAAACTTCTCATTCTATGATATAGATTGAGAAGCTTTTTTTAAAATTCTAAAATCGAAAATTAGATTCCTCGTTTTATCTGTATTTATTCACATTGACCTAGATAGTCTTCTTCATGCTGGTTTAAATGACCCCATATAGCATTTATACTTACACAAATTGTTTGACCTTTATGACATATATAAACTTTCTTATTATTGTTTTGACAATAGTCATATTCGTCATCATCTGAATCGTCATCATCTGAATCGTCATCATCCGAATCATCATCTGAATCATCATCTGAATCATCATCATCATAACCTTGACATGCATCAACCAACATTTGCAATGTGCCTTCAAAATCTGTTAGGTCATTAATAACCGTTTCAACACCATCTACATCAATTAGAGTAATAGGATAATAAATATAGAACCTTATCTCCGTTGTTAGTGTTTCCAAAAACGCTATCAGCTCCTCATCATTATTTATTGTTACAATTGTAGGTGTAGGGTTGTCTCCATTATAACGTTCAAATGTCATAGGATATAAAAATTCAGTACACTGATCATTTATATCACTTTTAGTGAATGTTTTTTTATCACTGTCACTATTAATGGCTTGTGCCATAAGTGACACAATTTTTGAATCTTTTGTCAGCTTTGCTTCCTCAACAAACACTACATCTTCTCCAATATTTTGACAAAATGTGAAAAATAATAATGGTATAGAAAATAAGGCATATTTAAAAAGATTTTTTGTGATTAAAGTAATTTTTTTCTCCATAAGATTAGCTTTTAATTAGTTTTTAATTCTCTATTTATTAATGACGAATATATGTTCTTCATTTTTATTTCTAAAAATAAAATCCATTAAGCGTTTTAAAAAAAAATAAGTTTAATTGTATATTATTCTAGTATAAAGTCCTATTTTTAAGTTTAAGTTTAAGTTATATTGGATTAACCACAGTTATAAACTAGAACTCGCTTTCAACACTGATAAAAGTTTATCTAACTCTTTGTTCTGATTTGTAGTTATTAAGAGTAATAGCAAAGGTAAAACAGTTAAATAATTTATTGCTAATAAGCTCATTTTTTTAATTATTGTTTTCATACGGCTAAGGTTTGTATTGATTAAACAACTCAAGAGAAAAATATCCTACCTAGTAGGTAAATATTTGGAAATATAAAACGGATTTCAATCCAATTTATTATGACTTTAAAATTTATTTCTATTAAATATTGAAAGTCAAGGATCTAAGAAATTAGTTAATCTTTAAGTAAATTCATACTAAAAATAGGTTTGTGTGCCAAAATATATCGAGCTTCTTAGCAAAATTGAAATACTCATCACCAGATCGATTCAACTTACCAGATTAAAAGCATAGGGTCTTGTTAAAAGGCCTTTCATTAAAGAAAAACTTTCTGACCAAGTACGGATCCTTCGGCATTACTTAGGATAAACTTCTAGTTTCTCCACGCTCACACCTTGTCGTACTAGATCCTAAGTCTAGGAGAAATCTAGCGTGTTTTTACTAAATAATTGATAATCAAATGGATGTGATTTTTACGTTTAACGAAATTTGAGTTTATTCATATCATTTTTAGGGTTTGTTGTACCTATTTTGAACCTACTACATGTAATTATTAGAACAAAACTTAAAACTTCTTGCTAATGAATACACTTATAAAATTGTCCCATAAAAGGTGAATTTGTGAAACTATTAAAAAAGACGGAAAATAAGACTTCAATTCACTATAGGTATATTTTATCTATATGGTTTTATTAAATGGTCGTTTTATGGAACACTAATTTGATTCCTTTTAAACCTAATCGAAGACGTCTTTTCAATAAAAATATATACGCTATTCCTAGAACTCCCAGTTTTAATCTAGTGTATAAAAATCCATTTTTTCTTCAAACAAAACTACTTTGAAAAAAGTTGTATATTAGTGGTTCTAAGCTTTCTAAAATTAATTAACTATGCCATTATTCATGGACTTTCATAAAATCGATTCGGATGCCATTACCGAAGAAGATGTGTATAGAGCACATTTAAAGGATATTGCGGTTCAAAACAAACATGGCTTAATCTACAAGAGGTATTATCTTAATCTTCATCAAAAAACAGCTTTTTGTTTAATGGAAAGCCCTAATAAAGAGGCATGCGAAGAGAGTCATAAAGACGCACAAGGCATTGGAGCCTGCAATGTTATAGAGGTATCGCGTGAAAATGAATTTATTCCATTTATGGGTGAAGGTAATCAAAACGAACAGGATTTGGCTTTGACTTTATCAGGAGAAATCGATAGTGGTTTTCGTACTATTATGTTGGTAGACTTTTTACAATTAACGGCAAGCCAAGCATTGATGACCGCCAAGATAACAGATTCCATTGAGAACTACAACGGAAATATTGTCAAGGTTCCTAGCAAGAAGTTGATGGCTTCTTTTATCGACGCCTACGACGCTGTAGCTTGTTCCATTGAGATAGCCAAACACTTCGAGACTTTAAAAGATAAAATGATATTTAGTATTGCTTTGGCCACTGGAAAACCAGTTGACGAGCATAGCACGGATTTGTTCGAAAAAACCAAGACCAAAATAAAGGTCTTGTCCAGACTCGGTTTTCAACTAGGAGTATGTATGGATTTGGATACGAAACTCTCTGCTTTCAGAAGTAAAGACATTTCCAAAATAGATATAACAGATATTACTATTATCGATCAAACTTCTTATACCGAAATAGAAAAATTAGATACAGTATTACTGCAAAACTTAAATAATTCATCTTTTAACAGTGATACACTAAGCAGTCAGCTAGGCCTTAGTAAGACCCAGGCCTATCGTAAAATATCTTCCTTATTCGGTGTGTCCCCTAATAAATTACTATCTGAATTACGGTTGGTACAAGCGGCTAGATCCTTAAAAGATAGCGGTAAGACTGTTTCAGAAATTGCCTATGATTCAGGTTTTAATAGTCCGACCTATTTTACAAGGGTATTTCGAAAGAGATTTGATGTCCTTCCCACTTTGATTGCCAAGTCTAAATCCAACTAACTCAATAATTTACTTTTTTAATATCGGATTGTCGAAATAGTTTCAGGTTTTGAAATAAAACTTACATCTTGATTTCTGGCAACTTTTTAGTTTTACAGCATTGTTGTAGCACATTATGAGAACTGTACTTCATAATAACATAACAACTTGCTAAATAACGTGAGTTCGATA
>DEIV01000053.1 GCA_002352665.1 Flavobacteriaceae bacterium UBA2765 | reverse complement strand
AACGGAAGCCACAGAGGCAGAAGAAGTGTCTAAAGTTAAGGAAGAAGCTGTAAGGTATATGGCGGATACAGAAGTTTCTACATTGGCTTGGAAAGGTTCTAAGCTGGCAGGGCCACATCATGGAACTATAAATATTTCTGAAGGTTATTTTGCTTTTGATAATGGAAAGTTAAGCAGTGGTAATTTTATTATTGATATGAAGACCATTAAAGATTTAGACTTAGAAGATGCTGATTATAATGCAAAACTGGTAGGGCATTTATCTAGTCCTGATTTTTTTGATGTAGAAAATAATCCATCTAGTGCTTTTGCTATTACCAATGTTGAAGAAAAGGATGGAAAAACTATGGTTAAAGGTAATTTAACCATAAAAAATATTAAAAAGAATATTGAATTTCCGGCAACAGTTTCTTTAAATGGGAATGAGGTTCTATTTAAAAGTGAGCCTTTTACTATTGATAGAACGGATTGGGATATCAAATTTAAGTCGGGTAAATTCTTTGAAGACTTAGCTAAAGATAAATTAATTGATGATAATATTGAATTTGTTGTTGAAGTAAAAGCAACAAAAAGTTAAAAACGGAAACGATTTTTAATTGCAAATAATTTTAAAAGCACTACAAGTATTGTGGTGCTTTTTTATTAGTGAAACTCAATTTTGAGAAGTGAGTCAAAGGCGAGCTAGCACAAAATTGTGATTTGAACCTGCCTGTCAATCTGTAGATAAATCTAGCATTTTCATTAAGATATAGATCTAAAAAATCAACGTATTGCTTTTTTTTCTATTAGCGGAGTTTAGTCTTTATAAATTAGGAGACACTTAGGTATGGTCTTTTATTGATTTATAAACGAAACCATTTGCGTGGCAACTATAGCTGCAGTTTCCGTTCGCAATCTACTTTCTCCTAATGTAATTGGTGTACAACTATTATCTATTGCAGCGATTATTTCATTAGTAGAAAAATCACCTTCAGGACCTATTAAAATAGTAGAATTTTGATGGGCTTTTAAAACGGTTTTTAGTGATTTTTTTTCTGTTTTGTTGCAATGAGCTATAAATAAATTACTATCAAATTTTTGTTGAATAAAATCGGTGTATAGCGTTAGACTATTCAGTTTTGGCATTTGAAATTTAAGAGATTGTTTCATGGCTGATTCAATAATTCTAATTGATCTATCCATTTTTATTATTTTTCTTTCAGAATGATCACATAAAATAGGTGTAATTTCATCTATGCCAATCTCCGTAGCTTTTTCTAAAAACCATTCAAATCTGTCAATATTCTTAGTAGGAGCAATGGCAATATGTAAATAGTAGTTCCATGATTTAGGCTTTTTATCAACCGAAGTTATGGCAACAGTGCAATTTTTATCATCAGCTATAATTATCTTAGAAATAAATAATTCTCCTTTACCATTTGTGATAAACAGATTATCACCACTTTTTTTGCGTAGTACACGCACAATATGTCTACTTTCAGTTTTGTCGAAAATAAATTGTTTATCTGTATGTTTTAATTCAGTATTGTAAAAAAGTTGCATAACTTATTTCGCGGTCATTAGATTTTTGTATTACAAATCACTTTCCTTTTAGTAGTTGTTTAAGGCAATGAGGTTTCAATTTCTTTTCGATAGGTTCTTCTCCTTTTATTAATTTTTGGATCAAAATGTTTCCATATTTGATGAATGGCAACATTTTCTTCAAGTTCTGGAGTTCTAATACAATTTTTAATTCCTTTCTTTGTGAAAGTTTTATAGTATTCATCAAATATAATGGCGGTTACACCTTTATTTTGATAATCAGGACGGATCCCGATAAGGTAAAAAATAACATCCTTACTTTGTTTTTTAGCCTTTAATAAATGAAATATCCCAAATGGAAAAATTTTACCTCTTGATTTAAGTAACGCTTTAGAAAATGATGGCATTACTATTGAAAAAGCTACTAGATTGTCATTTTTATCAGCAACGTATTTTATATATTCAGGATTGATAAAGCTTATATATTTTTTTTTAAAATAGGCTTTCTGGCTATCTGAAATAGGAACAAAAGATGAAAGTTTAGCGTAGGATTGGTTAAATAAATCAAACATTTTATCTACATAAGGCATAATTTCTTTTGTAGTAGTAAAATTGAGAGATTTAAGCTGGTATCGTTTTTTGATCAATGCTTGAGCTTTTAAAAAAAGTTCAGGTTTAACATTGCTAAATGGAAAAATATTTTCAACATATTCTTTCGCTTTTACATAGCCCAATTGCTCTAAATGTTCCTTGTAGTAAGAATGATTATACCAGGTTATCATATTCCCTAATTGGTCAAAACCTTCAATCAAAACACCAACCTTATCAAGGTTAGAAAATCCCACAGGGCCTTCTACGAATTCTAATTGATGTTGTTGGCCTATTTCAGTAACTTTATCAAGTAATGCTTTACTTACATTTATATCATCAATAAAATCAAACCAACCAAATCGCATTTTTCTTAAGCCTTGTTGATTTACTTCAATACCGTTTATTATGGCTACTATTCTCCCTACAATAACATCATTTTTATAGGCTAAGAAAAAATGAGCTTCGGCATTTTCAAAGGCAGGATTCTTTGTTTTATCAAAACTTGCTAGTTCATCATTAATAATAGGAGGTATCCAATAGGGATTATCTTTATATAAGCTAAAGGGAAAAGTGACAAATTTTTTTAATTCACTTTTAGAAAATACCTCTTTAATTATTATCATCTATTTCGTTATCTTTAGGGGGCACATAATTTTTATTATAATCTTTAGCTTCTTTTTTCTTCAATTTTTTTGCTGCTTTAGCATTCTTTTTTTCCTCTTTTTCTAATTGCTTTTGGGCTTTTGTCTTTTTTGGTTTTAATTCTTTAATTTTTCGCTTCTTGGCTTTGACTTTTTTAACTTTACGCTGTTTCTTGTCTTTTTTACTAAATATTCTTGAAAAGAAACCATCGCCTTGTTTTTTCTCATTAGTTTCGTTGCCTTCAGAATCTAAGGTTTTGAATTTATCTTTATGCCTATCTAAACGCCATGCAACACCTGCTCCAATTAAGTAAGTAGGATCGCCACGCTCATCTTTAATATACCGAAACGAGGCATCTACTTGCATATTATTATTCAACAAATATGCACCACCAATTCCATATTGAAAATCATTGGGCACATTTTTCCTTAAAAAACCCTGATTTTCTCCAAAAATAGATATTTTTTCGGTCAATGAATAAGTACCGGTGATAATATATGAATTCTCTGACTCATCGGTGAATAATTTGTCAGCAATAAAATTAGTTAATAATACAAATTTATCCGTAAAATCATTTTGTGTAAATAATGCTATTCTCGGACTCATCCCATCAGGATTTTTATGTAAACTACTTAAAAAGTTAGTATTTAAACCTGCATAAACACCAACGGCAGGTATCAATCTTTTCCAGTCATAACTATTTCTCTTTTTCCAACTTCTAATCTCTTTGGTCTTATCGGTATATTTTGGACTATAAACCAAATATTTAGCACCAACGGTTAATCTACTTAAACCTAATACTGATTCACTAAACTCTGTAGGTTGTAAGTTATCTCTTTTTTCGTTAACAATTTCAAGATCCAGATCTATTTCTAGTCTTTCAAAGAATTGACCGGTTCTAAATGTTATATCAGTACCAAATGACTTGCTTTTATATCTGTTTGTTTCACTTGTTGTTTGATCGTAGTATAAATAATTGCCAACGTTTTTATAAAAGAGTCCGGCTTCTACTTGATAAACTCCGGTACCTACACTAAATGGGCTGTCAGAAAACCCAGGTCTTTTAGAATTGACAAGCTCTGTATATTGAGCAGAACTCATTTGAAAGCATAAAATAAAAAATAAAAACAAACCAATTTTTCGCATACTTATGATTTAATACCGTATAATAATCATTTTATCTATTACTTAACGCTATAGTTGCGTTCAAATTGTTATTTTTGAACACAAATATTAAATTATTTTTGAAGTTAAAATTTCATGCAAGAAGCAGGTATTATGAATTTTTTGAGAACGATATTAATTATTATTTTAATTTATTATGCATTTAAAATAATTGCGAGGTTTATTCTCCCCTTATTTTTAAAAAAAATGATGCATAATGTAGAAAAGAAATTTACTGAACAACAGCAAAATACAACGCATCAAACACATGTAAAAGAAGGTGAAACGGTTATTGATAAAACGCCGAATGCACATGCTAAAAGCAATAAAGACGTTGGAGAATATGTTGATTATGAGGATATTGAAGAATAATATATATTTATGAAAAATAATAAATTTCTCCATTTTGTAATTGCAATTTTAGTTTTTGTAATTGCTTCTTTGACTTATTTCTCCCCTGTGTTGGAGGGTAAAAAACTTTTTCAAAGTGATATAGCTCAGTTTAAAGGAGTTTCTAAAGAGATAGTTGAATTTAGAAAAGAACATAAACAAGAGCCGTATTGGACAAATAGAGCTTTTGGAGGCATGCCGGCATATAATGTAAGTGCATATTATCCCCATAACTATATAAAAAAGGCAGACCAATTATTGCGGTTTTTACCCAGACCGGCTGATTATTTATTCTTGTATTTTTTAGGATTTTTTGTATTGCTAACAGTTTTAAAAATTGATTGGAAGTTGGCTATTGTAGGAGCATTGGCCTTTGGATTTTCAACTTATTTGATTATTATTTTTGGTGCAGGACATAATGCCAAAGCACATGCTATAGCCTATATGCCATTGGTTTTGGCAGGTATAATATCTGTTTTTAAGCGTAATTATTTAATCGGATTTATTATCACCGCATTGGCAATGGCTTTTGAAATTAATACCAGTCATCCGCAAATGACCTATTATCTATTATTTATGATACTCATTCTGGGTATTGTTTATCTGGTAGATGCTTTTAAACATAAAACCATTCCTGATTATTTTAAAGGTATTTTGGTGTTAATTATAGCAGTAATTGTCTCTATTGGTGTAAATGCAACTAGTTTACTTGCAACTCAAGACTATGCCAAACAAAGTACGCGTAGTCAAAGCGAGTTGACCATTTCAGCAGACGGAACTCTTAAAAAAAATATTTCTACGGGTCTGTCAAAAGAATATATTACGGAATATAGTTATGGTATTGCTGAGACTTTCAATTTATTAATACCAAGATTTTATGGTGGTGGTAATAGAGAAAATTTAGGAAAAGATTCTAAAACATATGCTTTTTTAAAAGGTAAAATTGGCAGAAAAGAGGCGAAAGGATTTTCAGAGAATTTTCCAGGGTATTGGGGCGAGCAAACCATAGTTGAAGCACCCGCATATATTGGTGTTGTATTGATATTTTTATTTGTCTTAGGATTGTTTTTGGTAAAAGGAAAACTTAAAAAATGGTTACTGGCAGCGACTATATTTTCCATTTTATTAAGTTGGGGAAAGAATTTTCCGATTTTGACTAACTTTTTTATTGATTATGTCCCTCTATATAATAAATTCAGAGCCGTTTCTTCATGGCAAGTCATTGCAGAATTAGCCATTCCTATATTAGCATTTATTACTTTACATCAATTTTTAAATGAAGACAAGAAAGAAGAAAAGCAGTTAAAATATTTAAAATACACAGTATATGGTGTAGGAGGCATCACCTTGATATTTGTATTGTTTGGAACTAGTTTATTTAATTTTGAGAGTTTTAGAGATATTGATATGATGGGCATTGATAAACAATTTCCGGGGTTCTTAGATACTATTATATCTGAAAGAAAAATATTATTCTTTAATGATAGTTTACGTTCATTGATTTTAATTCTGTTATCAGCGGGTACTTTGTTTGCATTTTTTAAAAATAAGATCAATAAAAATATAACCATTTTTATATTTGCCGTTTTGATTTTGTTTGATTTAGTTGGTATTGACAAACGCTATCTAAATTCAGATGATTTTGTTTCTAAAAAACAAGAAGAGATTCCTTTTAAAGCTACAGAAATAGATAAAGAAATTTTAAAGGATAAATCACATTATAGAGTTATTAATTTTATGGTAAATCCTATGAATGATGGAAGCACGTCGTATTTTCATAATTCGATTGGTGGTTATCATGCCGCAAAACCTAGAAGATATCAAGAGTTATTTGAATATCAAATAGCAAAGAATAATATTGAGGTAATGAATATGCTCAATACCAAATATATTATTTTTCCGGATAGTGAAGGCGTCTCACGTTTACAAAAAAACACTGATGCAAATGGTAATGCGTGGTTTGTGAATCAAGTTGCGTTGGTTCAATCAGCTGATGAAGAAATTAAGGCATTAGATAGTTTAAATACTAAAAATAAAGCCATAGTAAATGCTAAATTTAAGAGTGAATTAACGCAAATGTCTTTTGCTCAAGATAGTCTGGCAACTATAAAATTGACTTCGTATTTACCAAATGAAATGCAATACGAAAGTAGTTCAGCTGTTGAACAGTTGGCAGTATTTTCTGAAATATATTATAAAAATGGATGGAATGCTTATATAGATGGAAAATTATCACCGCATTTTCAAGTAAATTATGTACTTAGAGCTTTGGTTGTTCCGAGTGGTAAGCATGAAATTGTTTTTAAATTTGAACCATCTGTTATTAAATCCGGTAATACAATTACATTGATCTCTTATGCTTTATTATTGTGTATCCCTTTAGGATGGTTTTTTATAGAAAAAAAGAAAAATGTACAATCAACTCCTTAAAAAAAGATACGAACATACCATAAAGTTTCTGCAAAAAGTATTGCCTGCACCGGCAACTATTTTAGATTTAGGAATTAGAAATCCATTTTGTGAAATTATGGAACAGCATGGTTACAAAGTTATTAATACTAAAGGTGAAGATTTAGATCTTTTACCGGAAGTGGTAAAAGCACATAAAATTGATGCCGTTACTGCATTCGAAATATTTGAACATTTAATTGCTCCATTCAATGTGTTAAGAGCGATTGAATCTACTAAATTAATAGCTACAATACCACTTAATTTATGGTTCGCTAAGGCATATCAATCCAAAACAGATCAATGGGATAGGCATTATCATGAGTTTGAAGATTGGCAATTTGATTGGTTATTAGAAAAGTCAGGTTGGCAAATCAAAGAAACTGAAAAATGGACTAGCCCTATTAAACAAATAGGATTTAGGCCTATACTTAGAAGATATACACCAAGATATTACGCTGTTTACGCTGAAAGAATATGATAAAAAACGGATACATCTGTATGGTTGTTGATGGCTCTTATCCCAATGATATAAGAGTAAGGAAAGAAGCTGAGGCTCTTGTAGAAAATGGTAAAAAGGTTTTGGTGGTTTGCCCTGCAGGCTCTTCTCAAAAAAAGGAGGAAGAAATTAATGGCGTCCATATTCATAGAATTGGCAAAAACTATACTACTTTTAAAAAAGGAATAAATGATATTATAGAAAGTGCTTTTAATATCAACCCTTTTTTTTATTTTAATCTTAAAAAAGTTTTTAAGAAATATCAGATAGATTTTTTACATGTTCATGATTTACCTTTAGCAGGCACTTGTTTTAGATTTAAAACTAAAACCAAAAAACTAGTATTAGATTTACATGAAAATTTTCCGGAAGCACTAAAAACATGGTTTTTGTGGAAAAAAAGTCCCATTTTGCGATTAAAGAACAGCATTTTTTTTAATCCTGCTAGTTGGTCTAAAAAAGAAGAAAAATATTGTAATGCCTACGATTATATTATTTGCGTTGTTGATGAAATGAAAGAAAAATTACAAACTAAATTTCAAATTGATGAAGAAAAAATGCATGTTATATCTAATCATGAAAAAAAAGAATTTCAACATAATTTTGAGAATAATGATAGTCAAAATATAATAACAGAAGATACTTTCTCTATAACTTATGTAGGCGGTTTTGGCCCACATAGAGGATTGGATATCGCTATTAAAGGAATGAAAACTATATCTGATCAAATACCAAATTCAAAATTATTTTTAGTTGGAAAGGGAAATACTGATGTTGAAGCAAAACTCAAAGCAATTACCCGTGAACATAATGTTGAAAATGCAGTAGATTTTGTTGGTTATAGACCTTTTAACGAAGTCTCTGCAATTATGAGTAATTCTGATATAAATATCATTCCACATCATGCTAACGATCATACTAATAATACTATACCACATAAGCTATTTCAAATTATGATGAGTAAAAGTTTATTGTTAGTGAGTTCTTGTAAACCATTAAAAAGGATAGTCGAAAAATACGATGCAGGTATAGTTTTTGAAGCAGGAAATACAAAAGATTTTTCAGATCGGGTAATAGAGGCTTACAATAATTATGAATTGCTAAAATATAAAACTGAAAACGCCTTTAAAGCAGTTCTAGAGCAAGGAGAAAACTGGGATACAGAAAGTTTAAAATTAATAGAATTATATAATCAATTAGAGTATTGAAAGTATTAATTATTACATATTATTGGCCGCCATCTGGAGGTTCAGGTGTACAACGATGGTTGAAGTTTGCTACATACTTATCTGATTTTGGTATAGAACCTGTGATCTATACTGTTGATAATCCAAGTTATGCTATTCTTGATAAGACCTTAGAAAATGAAGTTCCTAAATCTGTTAAAATTATAAAACAATCTATAAGAGAACCCAATAATTTTTTATCACTTTTTGGAAAAAAAAATAAAAAAACCAGTGCCGGTTTTTTAGATGCTAATCCATCTTTTTTTGGAAAGATAGCTCAATATATTAGAGCCAATTATTTTATTCCTGATGCCCGTAAATATTGGATTAAACCTTCGGTAAAATTCTTAACTGAATATCTTTCAAAAAACACAATTGACATGGTTATAACTACGGGGCCACCTCATAGTTTACATTTAATTGGTCTGGAATTGAAGAAAAAGTTAGGTGTAAATTGGATGGCGGATTTTCGTGATCCTTGGACGGACATTGATTATTTTCACCAGTTGCCTTTAACCAATAGAGCAAAAGAGAAACATTATCAATTAGAAAAAGAAGTAGTTAGTATGGCAGATTGTGTTCTGGTGGTTGGTAAAACCATGCAACAGAATTATTTAAAATACAATAAAAAAATAGAAGTCATTACCAATGGTTTTGATGGTGGTTTGAATACTGATAATGTGCAATTAGATAAAAAATTCACTGTGGTGCATGTGGGTCTAATGAATGCGGATAGGAATCCTCAAGTATTATTCAGAGTAATTTCTGAATTGATCAAAGAAAACAAAGATTTTGCAAATGACTTTCAACTCATATTAATTGGTAAATTGGCTGATGATGTAAATAAAAGTTTAGAAAAACATCAATTAAAATCCTATGTAAAAATTATTGATTATTTGCCTCATAATGAGGTTATTAATTTTCAAAAAATGGCTCAGGTACTTTTATTGGTTGTTAATAATGTACCCAATGCTAAGGGTATTATAACAGGTAAAATATTTGAATATTTGCAAGCGAATCGCCCTGTTTTAGCCATTGGGCCAACAGATGGTGATTTGGCAGGAATTATTAGTAAAACAAATTCAGGAACTATTGTAGATTTTAATGATGATAAAATATTGAGAAATACACTTATAGAATTCTATAAGGAATATAAAAATCATAATTTAGTTGTCAAATCAAAAAACATTGAGCAATACCATCGTAAGAATTTAACAAGAAAATTAGCAAATATTATTAATAGTGTGTCGTTGAGTGATGTTGATAATTATAAAGGTTAGGGGTGTTTTAAACATTCTATTTCTAAATTGACTTATGCAAAAAGCGAAAAAAATAGTGACTATATTGGGAGCAAGACCTCAATTTGTTAAGGCGGCAGTTCTGAGTAGAATTATAGCTCAACACAATGAAATTGAAGAAGTAATTATTCATACTGGTCAACATTATGACATAAATATGAGCACTATTTTTTTCGAGGAAATGGAGATTCCTAAACCAAAATACAATCTTGATATTAACGGATTGGGTCATGGTGCTATGACCGGACAGATGTTGGAAAAAGTAGAAAAGGTTTTACTAGAAGAAAAACCCGAAGCAGTAGTAGTTTATGGCGATACTAATTCCACTTTAGCAGGAGCACTAGCGGCAAAAAAAATGGATATTAAAGTAATCCATATTGAAGCCGGTTTACGATCTTTTAACATGAAAATGCCTGAGGAAATTAATAGGATTTTAATTGATAGAATATCTGATTTACTATTATGCCCCACAGATATTGCTGTGCAAAATCTTCATAAAGAAGGGTTTGCTAACATAGATAATAAAATAGTAAAGTGTGGTGATATTATGAAAGATGCTGTAGAATTTTATGGAAGAACCTCAGCTGAAAAATCAACGATTCTTTCGAATTTAAATGTAAAGAGCAATGAATTTGTATTGGCAACTATCCATCGTCAGGAAAATACAGATAACCTTAATAACTTAAAATCTATTTTTAAAGGCTTAGAGCAAATTAATGCAGAATGCAAGGTGATTTTGCCATTGCATCCTCGGACACAAAAGATTTTAGAAAACAATAATTTTGTAACTGCTAGTACTACAATATCACCTGTGGGTTATTTTGATATGTTAGAATTGCTAAAACATTGTAAATTGGTCATAACCGATAGTGGGGGACTCCAAAAAGAAGCCTTTTTTAATAAAAAACATTGTATAATAGCACGCGATGAAACCGAGTGGTTAGAGTTAGTTGAAAATGGTTTTGCCAGTTTAGTTGGAGCCAGTACTACAAAAATGGTAGAAGCTTTTCAAGATTTTAAAAATAGCACTGCTGATTTTTCTGTAAATCTTTATGGAAATAATGTAGGAGAACAAATATATAGTGAAATTATTGACTTAATAAATTAAGAATTATGATATTACCAAAATTTTTAATCGGAGATAATACTGATTTTCCCGATGATATCTTTATTTTACATACAGATTATCCTCAATTTATAATCAATTTAGTGAATGATGAAATAGAATGGCTAGAAGATGTAAAGGGTGAAAATGAAACGGAGCTCACTAATGAAATTAATGATTTGATTGAGCAAGCCTCAATTTTTTACGATAGAGAGACCGAGCGGTACAATAAGAATGATTAATAAAAAAGGCACTTTCATAAGTAAAT
>DEIV01000054.1 GCA_002352665.1 Flavobacteriaceae bacterium UBA2765 | reverse complement strand
TTATGTCGAACTCACGTTAAATAGGTATAATACCAATTTAATCATAAAACAAGCCTAATAAATCGTTTCTTTTTCACTTATATTTCGTTAAAAAAAGAAACAATAACTAATGCTATTCTTTGTTTTTTTGCCTTATATAATCAAAAAATAATTCAATTTATTATCGACGTATTTTATAATTAAATTGGTATAAATATTAATTTTAGTTAACTGAAAAACCTCTTATTAGATTGTCAAATAAGAGGTTTTTTTAATTCGAATATCTTATTTTCACTATTAAGGGAAAAATAAAATTATCTTAATTCAATATTGTCAATAATAATACCATTTCCACAATATGTATCTGTTTTTGTCCAATTGAGATTAACCAATAGAGGAAAAGTAGCATTTTGCAAATCAATTGTAGCGTTTTTAGGCAATACATCAAAACGTTTTAGATTCTCGTTTTCATCAATTTCAATTAACCAACCACCACAACAGGCACAGAAACTTGCATCAAAACCAATAATCTTTGCTGATGATTCAAAGTTATCATCGTTATTTGAACAATAGAATGAAGTTGAAATTAGAAAAATTAATAATATAAATTTTTTCATTTTACAAAACTTTGTTTCAAATTAGATACAACTATGTATGTAGCGTTGCTTTTGAATTCAAAGAATTCTGCTTTTATTATTGATTGCTCCTAGACGTTCCAAAAAATGAAATATTATTATCGGACTGATTGTCTAAACTCCTTAGCAATTTTTTCTGCCTTTCTGCTCTCAGAATAATCATAAAAACCTTCACCTGATTTAACACCTAATTTACCCGCTGTGACCATATTCACCAATAAAGGGCAAGGAGCGTATTTAGGATTTCCGAATCCATCATGCAATACAGTTAAAATAGATAAGCAAACATCTAAACCAATAAAGTCAGCCAATTGTAACGGTCCCATAGGATGGGCCATTCCCAATTTCATTACCGTATCAATTTCATAAACACCTGCTACATTTTCATATAAAGAATAAATGGCTTCATTAAGCATAGGCATTAATATCCTGTTGGCTATAAAACCGGGATAGTCATTTACTTCAACCGGTACCTTATTTAATTTTTTTGAAAGTTCCATAATTAGCCCGGTAACTTCATCAGAAGTAGAATAGCCACGAATGATTTCTACCAATTTCATAATCGGTACAGGATTCATAAAGTGCATGCCTATTACTTTTTCAGGTCTTGAAGTAGCTGCAGCAATTTTAGTGATGGATATTGAAGAAGTATTGGTGGCGAGAATAGTTTTAGTCTCACAAAGTTCATCTAGCTCTTTAAAAATACTAAGCTTTAAATCAATATTTTCAGTGGCAGCTTCTATAACTAAATCTGTGTGTTGCACGCCATTTTTTACAGAAGTAAATGTTTGAATATTAGCCAGTGTACTTTCTTTGTCCTGTTCCGTAATGCGTTCTTTAGAAAGCATTCTGTCTAAGTTTCTAGTGATAGTAGCTATGCCTTTATCTAAAGCATCTTGAGCAATATCAATGAGATTAACTTGGTATCCGTTTTGTGCAAAAACATGGGCAATTCCATTTCCCATTGTTCCTGCCCCAATTACAGCTATATTTTTCATTATATAATCTAATTATGTTTAAAAAACCATTCCAATGGAAGGTTCTGTATTTACTATTTTTTTTAAACCGAGTTCCATACTTACAGATGAACTCTATTTCTAACTTCAAGCTTCTAAGTTGGCCTTCGACTACTTAAAACAATCAATAATTTGCTGTGCAACTTTTAATGCTTTACCACCATGGCTAAGTGTAACTATTGGCTCAGTACCATTCACTATGGCATAGGCAAAAGATTCTAACTCATCTAAAATAGCATTGTTAGATCCTATGGTTGGATTTTCAAAATAGATCTGTTTTTTAACCCCTTCTGCATTTTGTAAAATCATAGCAAATTCATCAGGATTTTCAGGGACATCTTTCATTTTTACCAATTCACTTTTCTTTTCCAAAAAATCAACTGATATATAGGCATCTTTTTGAAAAAATCTAGATTTACGCATGTTTTTCATGGATATTCTACTAGCCGTTAAGTTGGCAACACATCCGTTTTCAAATTCTATTCGTGCATTCGCAATATCAGGAGTCTCACTAATTACTGCTACGCCACTGGCATGAATACTTTTCACCTTTGATTTTACAACACTCAAAATGATATCAATATCATGTATCATCAGATCTAATACAACAGGTACATCAGTACCTCTCGGATTAAATTCAGCCAACCTGTGAGCCTCAATAAACATCGGATTTTGTATGGCGTCTTTTACTGCAGTAAAGGCAGGATTAAATCGCTCAACATGTCCTACTTGACCAATAACATGATTGGCACTTGCCAAGGTTTTAAGAGATTCAGCTTCTATGATCGTTTTTGTGATGGGTTTTTCAATAAAAATATGGCGTCCTTTTGTGATGGCTTCTTTAGCACAATTAAAATGTGATAAAGTTGGTGTAACAATATCAATAACTTCAACGGCATCTATCAATTCAGTTACTGTATTGAATAACCGATAGCCAAATTCATCAGCCACTTTTTTGGCATTACTATCGTCTGGGTCATAAAAACCAATCAGTTCATATTTATCAGATTGTTGTAGTAATTTTAAATGGATTTTACCGAGATGACCTGCACCTAATACACCAATTTTCAGCATAAATAAATATTTTAAACAAAGGTAGTAAATAACCCTTTTTTAATTGTTTATTTAGTAAAATAATTATTTACTTTGGAAAAATTATGATGAAAGACTTACATAAACATAAAGGACTTCGTAATCAGTTAGTTAAGACGGTTCAGGCTAAAGGAATTAAGGATGAAAAAGTACTTGATGCCATATCTAAAATTCCCAGGCACCTATTTATGGATTCCGGATTTATAGATTTTGCTTATCAAGACAATGCATTTCCTATTGCAGCCAACCAAACCATTTCTCAACCTTATACGGTAGCTTTCCAAACAGAATTATTGAAAATTGAACCCAATGATAAGGTTTTAGAAATTGGTACCGGTTCAGGTTATCAAACAGCAGTCTTGATAGAACTTAAAGCCGAAGTCTATAGTATTGAAAGGCAAAAGGAATTGTACGAAAAAGTTAAGAAGTTTTTGCCAAAACTAGGATACGTGGCCAAAAAATTAAATTTTGGAGATGGTTATAAAGGCTGGTCGGAATATGCACCTTTTGATAAAATTATTGTTACAGCAGGAGCTCCTTTTGTACCAAAACCCTTACTAAGTCAATTAAAAGTAGGAGGTAGGCTAGTCATTCCAGTTGGCGATGAGGTTCAGGTTATGACACTATATATCCGCAAAAGCGAAAAAGAATTTGAAAAACATGAGTTTGGAGAATTTCGATTTGTACCCATGCTAAAAGAAAGCCAGAAATAAGATTTTCAAGAGTATTGATTTCTACTTTTAACTTATTTCCCAATACAAAAATTAGCAAAAATATTTCCTAACAGATCTTCATTGGTCACTTTTCCCGTAATTTCACCTAAATAGTTTAGGGCTTGTCGAATATCAATAGCGATAAGATCACTACTTATATTTTGATCTATGCCTTTTTGAACATTTACAATTTCTATCAACGCATTATTCAATGCTTCAAAATGACGACTATTACTTACTATGGTCTGATTATTACTTAAGGCTCCGGTATTTGCTAATGCAGTTAATTTATTTTTTAAGGCATTTATCCCTTCATTATTTTTGGCGGATAGGAATATGAGATCTGAGATTTTAGATTTTAGATTTGAAATTTCTTTTTCTGTTAATATATCCGTTTTGTTTACAATGACAAGGATCTTTTTTTTAGGATATTTTTGCCGAAGTAAATCAATGTCATTTATAAGATTATGAATTTTAATTTTTAATTTTTTAATCTTTACGGCATCGAGTAAATAGAGGATAACTTGTGCTTGTGATGCCTTTTCAAAAGTTTTTTTAATTCCAATACTTTCAATAGTATCTTTAGTCTCTCTAATGCCTGCGGTATCAATAAACCTATAGGTTACACCCTCAATGATCATTTCATCTTCAATAGCATCTCTTGTGGTTCCTGCTATTTCACTAACAATAGCTTTTTCTTCATTCAATAGGGTATTTAATAAGGTAGATTTTCCAACATTGGGCTCGCCAATAATGGCAACGGGAATTCCGTTTTTTAATACATTACCATAGGCAAATGATGCTATCAATCGTTTTAAAACATTTGTGATTTTATGAACTAATTTTTGAAAGTCATTTCTATTAGCAAATTCAACATCTTCTTCAGCAAAATCTAATTCCAATTCTATTAAAGAAGCAAAATTGAGTAACTCCTGACGCAATTGTTCAATTTCATTCGAAAATCCACCTCGCATTTGTTGCATGGCAATTTGATGTGAAGCTTTCGAATCGGATGCAATTAGATCAGCTACAGCTTCTGCCTGACTCAAATCTAATTTTCCATTAAGGAAAGTTCTTAAAGTAAACTCTCCGGGATTCGCTAATCTGACTCCATTTTTAATAAACAATTGTATAATTTCTTGTTGAATATACGTTGAACCATGACAAGAAATTTCAATAACATTTTCGCCGGTATAAGAATTAGGATTCTTAAAAACAGAAATAAGTACTTCATCAATTACCCTATTACCATCAATAATATGACCTAAATGTATGGTATGCGACTTCTGTTTATTGAGATTTTTACCATGTATAGATTTAAAAAATTTATTGGCAATAGCTATAGCATCATCACCCGATAAACGAATAACGGCAATGGCACCTATGCCAGAAGGCGTAGCTAAAGCAATAATAGTATCTTGTATGTCCATACATTTATTAAAACATACAAAAATAGGAATTATGTTGATGCGTTTTGTAAATTTTAAAGAATGTTTATAAAACATTGACTTGTAACAATTTGACCAATTTTGCGACATATAAGTATAAAAGCAAAATACTATAAAATGAAAAAAAATAATCAGTTATTAGTACTCACACATTTAAGTCAACTGTTAGATTTGGTAACGGTTATTGGTGGATTTTTAGTGCCGCTAATAATATGGTTAACCAATAAGGATAAAGTGTTTACTATGGATGAACATGGTAAATCTATTATCAATTTTAGAATAAGTATGATTATCTATATGATAATATGCATTCCTTTGGTACTTTTTTTCGGATTAGGATTACTTGGGTTTTTTATAATTGGCGTCTTTTACTTTATTTTTCCAATAATAAATGCCATAAAAGCGAGTAATGGAGAGCATCCAAACTACCCATTTTCCTTAAAGTTTATATAATATTAAGAAAAAAACAGACATTTATTTAACTTATTTTTAACGGTAACATTAAGTAAATGTTAAGTTTTAGGGTGCTAATTGTAGAATTATCAAGAGTAATTTAAATAACATATTGATAAACAGCACATTACAAAACGATTAAAAACTACCCATTTTCCACTAGTTTTAAAATTACCCAGAAACACTATTGACTTGTATGGTCAATGTGCATATATTTGTTTTGTGTTAGTATGATAAAATAGAATTCAAATTATTACGTTATAGTATCATATTACTAAAATTAGGGGAGAAAGGAGGAAAGTGAAAATTGTTACTTAACTGTACATCTACAAGTAACTTTTCTCCTTCATTTTAAAAACTAAAAAAATTACCTTCAG
>DEIV01000130.1 GCA_002352665.1 Flavobacteriaceae bacterium UBA2765 | reverse complement strand
TAAAATTGCTGCAAAAAATGTAGTTAAATTTAAACCAGGTGCTGAATTAAAAAATTCAGTAAACTAATTTTAAGAAACATCTTAAATTATTAAAAACTCTCAATTCATATTGAGAGTTTTTTTTTGTCATAATAATTACTATATTAGTTGGGTAATAAAATCAAAATGGAGTCAACTGAAATAAAAAAAGGTAAATTGCTCATTGCAGAGCCCTCTATTTTAAATGATAGATCATTTAACAGAACCGTTATACTCTTATCTGAACATAATGATGAAGGTTCCATAGGTTTTATAATGAACAAACCTTCTAATTATATCTTAAGTGATTTATTACCTGAAATTGCTTCAGACCTTACCATTTATAAAGGTGGTCCTGTCTCTAATGAAAACTTATATTTTGTGCATAGAGTACCCCAATTGATTCCTGATAGTTTAGAAATAGCAGACGGTATATTTTGGGGAGGAGACTTTGAGGTTGTTCAAGAATTACTGCTTAATAATAATCTTAAAAATGATGATATTCGATTTTTTCTTGGTTATTCAGGATGGAGTAAAGATCAATTGCAAGATGAATTAGAAACAACCTCATGGATGGTGATTGAAAATCAATACCAGAATATTTTTGAAATTTCCGACACCTCTTTTTGGAAAGATCAATTGATGAGATTAGGTGGTGAATATAGAATTTGGGCCAATGCTCCGGAAAACCCTAGTTTAAATTAATTTAACCAAATTTTTATTTCTTAACTCCTGTAAAACCTATTGGTTTATCTTTAAAATATATTTTCCCATAATCAAATGTAGGTCTAACAGGAAAGTCAAGATAATAGGTAATTTTAGAATTACTCAATTTCATTTTATTTAATGACTGTACTGTAGGAGATACTTTTTTCTTCTTTTTAATACCTAACATATTTGTTTTAAAAGTTTTAGCTTCAAAATCTTCATAGCCCTCCAATTTATATTTTTCAAAATCATTATAATTTCGATTATCTGGTTTAGATTTTAGATATACTTTTCTATCAGCTTTGTAGTAATAAATGGCTACAGGTCTAATTCTCCAATTTTTAGTATCATCAGTTAATGCAAATAAATTAAAATCTAATTCCTCTGCCTTACGATGTTGACGTGCAATATTAATTTGAACGCTTAAAGTTTTTAAAGCTTTATTTTCATATCGATAGGGCTGAGACCATAATTTTTTATTGAAAATAGATTTACCTATAGAAAATTTATAATCTTCTATAGGAATGTCTGCTTTGGTAATACTATCATTCTGTGCGAATAACGTTGAATTAACTAAGCTTACAACAACTATTAATACTATAATAAGGGATTTGTTCATGATATTAATTTATTTTTTCTAATAATGCCATATAAAATCCGTCATAACCGGATGCTACTGGCGAAACTTTCTTTTCGGCAATAAATTTAAAATCTTTGTGCGAGTTTAAAAAATTTTCTACCTGTTTTTCATTTTCAGAAGGTAAAATAGAACAAGTTGCGTAAACCATTTTACCACCTACTTTTACCAATTTGGCATAAGTTTCCAATATTTCTGCTTGTGTTTTTTTAATATTCTCAATAAATTCAGGTTGTAATTTCCATTTTGCATCAGGGTTCCTTTTCAATACACCCAATCCGCTACAAGGGGCGTCAATCAAAACTCTGTCTGCTTTATTATAAAGTTTTTTTATCACTTTAGTCGAATCGATATGCCTTACTTCAATATTGTGAGCACCGTCTCTTTTAGCTCTACGTTTTAATTCTTTTAATTTATTGGCATATATATCTAATGCAATTATCAAGCCCTTATTTTCCATTAATGCTGCTAGATGTAAGGTTTTACCACCAGCACCAGCACAAGCATCTATAACTCGCATACCGGGTTTAACTTCTAAAAACTCAGCTACTAACTGAGAGGATGCATCTTGTACTTCAAAATTTCCATGTTTAAAAGCATCCGTTCTAAATACGTTTTTCCGTTCTGTTAATTGCAAAGCGTCGGTATATCCTTTGATGGTTTCCGTTTCAATCAAATCTTCCAACAACATTTTTTGTAGTTTTTCTTTAGTAGTTTTCAGCGTATTGGCTCTTATTACAACTGCAGCTTGTTGATTTAGGGCTTGTATTTCTTTGTCCCACTGTTTGCCCAATTCTTTTTCTCCTAATTTATCTAACCAATCAGGAATAGATTCTCTTATAGCGCGTTGACTTTGTAATTCATCAAATTTTCCTTTAATTCGACGTACAGGTGTGCCTTCAAATTGTTTCCAGTCAGGTAAGCTAATCCCCTTAAGGGTAGCCCATACGGTAAATATTTTCCATAAATTTTCCTGAGTAAAATGATTCTTAGTACCGGCTATTTCATTGTATAAGCGCTTCCATCGTACACAGTCATATACCGTTTCTGCAATAAAACCTCTATCTCGAGAACCCCATCGCGTATCTCTTTTCAGGGTTTTTTCAACTACTTTATCCGCATATAAACCATCATTATAAATATAATTTAATGAATCTATAACTGCCAATACTAAATTTCTGTGTAAACGCATTTTTTGTTCAAAATTAATAGACAATAGAGTTAATATTCTTATAATAATCTAATAACTAAATGCCATTTTGGGAATGCAAATGTACTTAATATTATTGTTCCACCTTTAGTCGTAATAATTTTATCGAACGCAGTTTATAAAAATGATTATTTTTCTGTTCTTTTTTTTCTATTTAAAAACTAAAATTTCTCAAAGACTCCCAATCCAAATAATGCAAAATCATATTTTACTGGATCAATGGGGTCTAATTTTCGTAAACTAATGTCTAATTCCGCAAGGGCTTTGGCATCATTTTGCTTTCTATTTAGCAATCCTAATTTTCTAGCTATATTACCTGAATGTACATCTAAAGGACAAGATAATACAGCAGTAGGTATGGTATTCCAAATACCAAAATCAACACCAGCATTATCTTTTCTAACCATCCAACGTAAAAACATATTGATGCGTTTTCCCGCTGAGCCTTTTAAAGGATCAGAAATATGTTTTTGGGTTCTAGATGGATGCTCAATTTCAAAAAATACTTTTTTTAGTTGGTGGATAGCTCTTTGTGTAGATTTTTGATCGGTATGAATTGAAAAAATAGCTTCTAATCCATTGTGATTTTTATAAATGTGATGTAATGCCTTTATAAAAAATGTAAAATCAATGCCATTAAATGTACGATGGACAAAATTTTCTAAGGATTTTAGATGTTGAGGTTTATGATTGAGTACAAAGTCATATGGAGCATTATCTAATAACTCCATCATTTGTTTGGCATTTCTGATGATTATTTTTCTATTCCCCCAAGCTATTGTTGCTGTTAAGAATCCCGCAATTTCTATATCTTCTTTTATGGTATATTGATGTGGAATCTGGATAGGATCTGATTCAATAAATTTAGGATTGTTGTATTGTACAACCTTGGCATCTAAAAATTCTTTGAGTTCAATTTTGGTCATATCCATCTTCTAACTTTTTTGCAATAGAGAGTATATTCCTCTCCAAAAAGAGTTGTTAGAATTTTTTCTTCAGGTTTAATTTGAAAAGTGGAAATATACCATATAAATAACACCAATATTGTAATATTAATGTAATTTCCAAGTAAAATACACCCACCCATAAGTCCTATTAACATACCTAAATACATAGGATTTCTGCTGTATTTATAAATGCCAACGACTACCAATTTTGACGTGACTGAAGGGTCTAATGGATTTACTGTTGTTTTAGCTTTTGAAAATGGATATAAGGCTGTTAAATTGATGAAGATACCAATAAGAAATAAAAAAAAGCTTATAAATTTTTGTCTTTCAAAAGTAAAATGAATTGTAGTTACCTTGGTAACTATCCACATTAGTATTGAAAAAATAATAAATTGAAGTACTGGTGGTATTTTGAGTTTCATAGGGGATATAATAATAATCCAAATATATAAAAATTCACTGCTAGATTAGTTTTTCAAATTCTTATCTTCGTCTAAAAATAGTATACTTGTCAACAATAAATTTACATACTTCTATTGAATCTTTAAAAGGTGTTGGTGTTGCTCGTGCCGATTTGTTACGTAAAGAATTAGGTTTAAGAACATTGGCAGATCTAATGCATTTTTTCCCTAACAGGTATATTGATCGAACGCAATTTTTTAAGATCAATCAATTACAACATAACGCTACTGAATTACAATTGGTTGGAAAAATAACCCAATTAAAAACGATACAACAGAAAAGAGGAAGTAGGCTAGTGGCTACTTTTGTTGATGAAACGGGTAGTATAGAAATGGTTTGGTTTAGAGGAATAAAATGGATTAAAGAATCGCTTAAAATAAATACGCCTTATGTTGCTTTTGGTAAAGTAAATTGGTTTAATGGATTGTATAATATGCCACATCCTGAATTAGAATTGGTAACAGCATATAAAAAAAGCTTGCAAACTGCTATGCAACCTATTTACCCATCTACTGAAATGCTTTCTAAACGTGGTGTAACCAATAGAGTGATGGCTAAAATGATGCAAAATTTATTTGTTGAAGTCAATAATCGCTTTCAAGAAACGTTGTCTGAAAATATTATAAATGATTTTCAATTCATTTCAAAAAATGAAGCTCTATTTAATGTTCATTTTCCTAAAAATCAACATCTTTTAACAAAAGCACAAGAAAGACTTAAGTTTGAAGAGTTATTTTTTATCCAATTACAGCTCATTAGAAAAAATTTGATCCATAAAACTAAAATAAAAGGTTTCATTTTTGACATTGTTGGTAATAATTTTAACAATTTTTATAAAAATTATTTGCCATTTGAGCTAACCAAGGCTCAGAAAAGAGTGATCAAAGAAATCCGTAAAGATATGATTACAGGAGCTCAAATGAATAGATTATTACAAGGAGATGTGGGTTCAGGAAAAACTATTGTGGCATTGTTCACTCAATTAATTGCCATAGACAACAACTATCAAACAGCATTTATAGCTCCTACCGGTATACTAGCTAACCAACATTTTAATGCAATTTCTGAATTATTAAAAGGATTAGATATAAATGTAATGTTGTTGACAGGAGCGACTAAAACTAAAGAAAGAAATATTATTCACAAAGCTTTAGAAGATGGTTCATTAAATATCTTAATTGGCACTCATGCCTTATTAGAAGACAAAGTACAATTTAAAAATTTAGGCTTGGCTATTATTGATGAGCAACACAGATTTGGTGTGGCTCAACGTGCAAAACTTTGGATGAAAGGAAGTGCAAACGAAGCGATAAGTGGGGCAATTCCACCACATATTTTAGTGATGACAGCAACTCCTATTCCCAGAACATTGGCAATGAGTGTATATGGCGATTTAGATATTTCTGTAATTGATGAATTACCACCAGGTAGAAAAGAAATAAAAACAGCACATAGGTTTGATAGCAACAGATTAAGTGTTTTTAAGTTTATGAAGGAAGAAATTGCCAAAGGCAGGCAAATATATGTTGTGTATCCACTAATCAAAGAGTCGCAAAAACTTGATTTTAAAGATTTAATGGATGGTTATGAAAGTATTGCGAGAGAGTTTTCAAAACCTACCTATCAAATAAGTATTGTTCATGGAAAAATGAAAAATGAGGATAAAGATTTTGAAATGAATCGATTTTTGAAAGGCGAAACCCAAATTATGGTGGCAACAACGGTTATTGAAGTAGGGGTAGACATTCCTAATGCCAGTGTTATGGTCATTGAAAGTGCAGAAAGATTTGGACTCTCGCAGTTACACCAGTTGAGAGGAAGAGTTGGTCGTGGTGCAGAACAAAGTTATTGTATTTTAATGACCGATTTTAAATTAACTACAGATGCCAAAACAAGGATGGAAACAATGGTTTCTACAAATGACGGATTTGAAATAGCAGAAGTTGATTTGAAATTGAGAGGCCCCGGAGATTTAATGGGTACACAACAAAGTGGTGTTTTGAATTTAAAAATAGCAGATATAATAAAAGATGCACAGATTTTAAAACAGGCCAGAAATATTGCCCAACAAGTTTTAAAAAATGATCCAAATTTAATATTTGAAGAACATAAATCTATCAAGAAAGCCTATCAACAAATGAGTAAAAACAAAGCCATTTGGGCCAATATTAGTTAAAAATAAAAGAAAAATATGTAAACCGCCCCCTAAAAGGGGACAGTTTACAATCAATTTTTTTACTACCCTTCGTAATCCACACCCAATTCTTTTAGCATTTTAATGGAATTTGCCTTTAATGCCGGAGCTGGATTTAACGTGAGAGATTTTTTATAATTTTTTATAGCATTTTTCTTATCTCCTTTGGTTCTATAACCTTCACCCAAACTATCATAAGCATTCGCATTCGTTGGATTATTTTTAATGTTAAGTTTAAAAATTTCTATCGCTTTTTTAACTTTTTTATTTGTTAAAAATTGATATCCAATGGTGTTTAATTGATTTACATTAGCGGTTGAAATTAACTTTTCTTGTAGACTTAAACTTTCATCAACTTTCCCCTGCTTGGCTAGAATTTGTGATTTTATAAACTGATTATTGAAAGTTTTTTGACTAAAAAACTGTCCACTAATAGCAGCATCTATCCATTGCATGGCTTCATTTAAATCACCACCATTATTCAAGGCGTAGTTTGCGGCATTTTCCCAATTTGTTCTGCTAAATCCATCCTGACCTTGCATTTTTTTTCTGATATCAGCCAATACAATATCTGATACGGCAGCTTCAATTTTAAAAGGAATTTCTTTTTTTTCCCAAATTAACGCGGCAGTAGTAGATGTTGGTTGTACATCTATAAATTCATAAGTTAATAATTCTTTATGAGAAGTTTCATTTGTCTTTACAGTAACGATTAATGCATCTTCATCAGGATTGTAAAAGTAACTGCCCCAAGAAACACTGTTATTTGAAAATATTATATCAGCTTCACCATTTTCTTTAATAACCATATGTAAGCCATATTTACCTGCTTTTAATGGTTTACCTTCAACAGTTACATTATCAGTAAATTTAATAATGGTATTTTCGTCAGCTCCTGCACGCCAAGGAGATTCTTTAGCAGTTCCAAATCCAAGATTGTTCATGCCATAAGGCACTAGTTTTCCCCAAATTTCGCGGTCTTTAACACTGGGTCTTGAATAGGTAATGGCAACTGTTGTGATTCCAACGGTTTGTTTAACTGTGGCTTTTTGACTCCCACGTGGTGTGTTTAATTGTCCGTGTATTGAAGAAGCTGATAATAAAAAGCCTACAAATGCAATACATGTAAAGATGATTTTTTTGCTTAAATTTTTCATAATAGTCTGGTATTAAGTGATTATTAAGTTAGAAATTAATTAAGATTGAAATTATAATGACAACAAATTAGTTATAACTTAAATTACAAGTAGTTATAGTAATGTTAAATTAATGATCAAATAAGTTAAAATATAAAAGTCTTGAATAAAATAATTCAAGACTTTTTAAGGGGGAAAGGAATTTTTATATTTGAGTAGCTCACAACTTCATATTCAATGTTAAAAATAATAATATTTTTACCTATTCACTACATTTGAAGAATTAGTTATCAACCAGTATTTAAACAATTATAAATAATAATATTTTTTTTATTCATTGTGAAAACAGTTCCTTAATTTTACAATTCTAAATTCTAACTATGATATTTATAACTGATGGAGGTTCTACTAAATGTGATTGGATTGCAGTAGATAAAAATGGAATACAATTATTTGAAAAATTAAGAACAAAGGGGTTAAACCCTGCAATACTATCCCCCGAAGAATTAATGGATAGAATTCATGAAAATGAATTTTTGAATTTACATAAATCTGAAGTAGAGAAAATTTTTTTTTACGGAGCAGGTTGTGGCACAGAAGGGCCTCAAAAAGCCTTAAAACAAGTGTTGGAATTAGAATTTCCCAATGCTAAAGTACAAGTGGAAGAAGATACTTTAGCTGCGGTATATTCCACCATTGAAAATGATGAGCCTGCCGTGGTTTGTATTTTAGGCACCGGCTCTAACTGTACCTATTTTGATGGAAAAATTGCCCATCAAAAAGTAAAGTCTTTAGGTTATATTTTAATGGATGACGCCAGTGGTAATTATTTTGGTAAACAAATGATTAGAGATTATTATTTTAATCATATGCCGGAAAGTTTAAGAGTGTCATTTGCAGAAAGATATAATATGAAAGCTGATTTTGTAAAGTATAACATCTATAAAAAGCCAAATCCGAATGCTTATTTGGCATCTTTTGCTGAATTTATGTTCTTTCATAAAGACGATAAATATATAGTTGATCTCATAAAAGAGGGGATTAGAGTTTTTGCCAGAAATATGATCTTTCAGTTTGAAGAAGAATTAAAAACCGTACCCGTTCACTTTGCAGGGTCCATTGCATTTTTCTCGCAAGAAGAAATTAAAGAAGTGGCAAAGGAAATGGGCTTTACCGTGGGTAATTTTGTAAAGCGACCGATCGAAGGTTTGCTAAGTTATCACACTAGTCATAATAAATGATTAGCATTTAAATTAATTTTAACAATGTTCTTCTATTTTCAGTAATAAAAATAGCATTCAACACTATTAAATTTCGGCAGTAAAAGTGGAAAATTCGGATTTAATATTACAAAATCACATTCAGAACCTTTATGAGGTGATGCTCATATAGTATCAAGAGTAGCTGAAGGGAATTCTGATTAAGTATTGTTTTTTTAGAGACCAATAGAAAAACATCCACATAAACCTGATGGATTGATGTTACTATGTTTATGTAGTATACAAAAGGTACCCTTACCTACAAATCCTATCCTGCTGTATCAGGCTTATTAATTTGTGCTATATGGTAGCAATCATTGAAATCTCAACATTTACATTTTTAGGTAAACAAGCTACCTGAACCGTTTCTCTTGCCGGAGCCGTTTTATCATTAAAATAAGAACCATAGACTTCATTAATATTGGCAAAATCATTCATATCTGCAATAAAAATTGAAGCTTTCACTACATTTTCAAAGGTCATTTCTGCCGCTGCTAATATTACCTTTAAATTTTCCATAACTTGTTTGGTTTCAGTAGTTATATCATCTAAAATCAGTAATTTGGTTTCAGGATGAAAGGCAATTTGACCAGATATAAATAGCATATTATTGGTTAGTACCGCTTGGTTATATGGGCCAATTGGAGCAGGAGCCTCTGAAGTTGTGATAATTTTTTTCATAATTTCTATTTTTAAGAGGTTTTACTATTATGAATTTCAAATTTTGTTTTTAAAATAACCTTCTATCTGGAACTTTACGCTTGTCGTATTTAATATCTTGTAATACAGATGATTTAACGCCAATAAAGAAATAATAAGTAGTGCTATTTCCAAATGGCACCCAATTAAAACTCATTCGCCAACTGTCTAAATCGCGTTCAAAACTTAAATTGGTAAAAGTAATTCCTTTATTTTTAAAGTCATATCCCGAGGAGAGCCCTAGACTCCATTTGGGTGACAATTCTATATTTCCTGAAAATTGTAGCGAATTATTAGATATTTCACTCTGTCTATTTGCATTTGAATAGGTCATATTATATCGTAAACTTAATTTCCATGGAAGTGTAGCTCCATAGAGTTTTGCTACCTTGGTTTTGCTTTCTTCTTGATCATCCTCTGTATTTCTTGTGGTAATGTCGGTACCAAAAAGACTATCGTCGTCAGCACCAGCTCTGCTCGTGCCTTTTTTCTTGTCTTCATCTTTTTTGTTAAACATATCACTAGAAATAGAATAACTGGCAGATAAATTTGCTCTGGTTAATCTAAACAAACTACCGCCATTATTGATATTGAAAGTGTTTATTTTTCTACCACTGGCATTTATAGCATAAGGATCTAAAGTTGCACCTCCATTTAAACTTAGTTTATCGTCTAAAATTGTAGTACCCATAGTCATTCTAACAGGAGACCAATTTAATGAGTCGGCAGCAATATTATAGCTGGTTGAAAAGTTAAGATTATTTAAAAGTTTGATTTTTTCAGGTTCAACAACTGTAGAATCTTTAGACATCATTTTAGCCTCAAAAGTATTGTTAAGTACAAAACCAATACTACTTGATAATCCTCTTGACGGTGCACTAAAAATACCACCTTCAAAACGACTAAACTCTTTTACATCATCTTCATCTTCATTTTGCTGTACTTCATCGTAATAAAAACTAAAATCAGGTCTGTAATTAAAAGATACCGAAGGTCTCATCACATGTCTAATGGCTTGGAGCCTTCCTTTTTTAAAGTTAAACATTCCGTAAACAGTAGTAGAAGCAGAAATACCACCAGAATACTCTCTAAAAGCATCAAATTTATTTACAGTATCTTTTTCTACAATATTCTCTTCTGGATTATAATTCTGATCAATCGTTTTTAAATACCAAACTTCATTATAATTAACACTTGGTGAAAGGGTTATAAATTTTAATGCTTTTAAATTTGTACTGGCAGATATGGTGTGTTTTGCTCCAGAACGAGCTTTATCAAACATTCCAGGTTTAAAAAACAGCTCATCTGTGGTGGTCACTTTATTTTGAGCATCAAAATTATAGCTTAATCCTATATTTTGTAAGGCATTCTTTTTAGCTCCTGATTTTGGAGCTAAAGGATAGATTCTATCCATAGTTAACTGCAATGAAGGTAAGGTCATATCTATCTGCTCCGTATTAGTATTCTGTGTGTGACTTAATGATAAACTCATATTAAAAGGCGTACCCACAAATTTTTTATAATAAGATATAGACGAGCTAAATGTATTGGTTACATTTTGTGCAATGTTAAATTCGTTTAAAGATTCCCTAAAATATTGACTACTTCCTAAATTTACAGATGATGAAAAACGTGAATTTGGACTAGACTGTTGTGATTGACTATGAGACCATCTTACATAAAAATTATTTCTTTTACTAAAATTTTCAAATCCGCGTTGTCCCGTAATTAAATTTTCAAAACGCAAACTAAAGTTTCCACTAAATTTATAGCGTTTGGCATAATTAGATTCAAAACGAGTTGCCCAACTACCATTGGTGTAAACATCTCCTAACACAGCTAGGTCAACATAATCACTAATAGCAAAATAGTAACCGCCATTTTGTAAGAAATAACCCTGATTATTATTTTGCCCCCAAGTGGGGATTAAAAAACCCGAGACCGATCGCTCTTTGGTCAATGGCACATAAAAAAATGGTAAAATGGCAGGGGTAGGCACAGCTGCTAAATACAACTGAGACAGGCCACCCACAATTTTTTTTCCAGGTACCATTTTAATATTCTTTGTCACAATTTCATAATCTGGCTTGTCTTTGGTGGAAGTGGTAAAATGGGCTTTGTCCACATAAAAAACAGAGTCATTTTCACGTTTTGTAATTTCTCCTCTTACAATGACTCCTCCTTCTTGTTCAGTTCTTGTATTGTAAATGATTGCCTTTTCATTTTTAAAATTATAAATCAAAGAATCTTGTTCACTTTCTTGATCACCTTGTTTAAAAGTTGGTTTTTGATTATAATTGTTTAAACTATCAAGAATACCTTTGGCATAGGCCAAACTTTTATCATAATCAATAATTATTATCCCTGCTTTAAGCTCTATGTCTTGATAATATAATTCGGCATTGTTATATAAAGTTGCTTTTTTATTGACAAAATCATTTTTAATGTAGTCAGTTGCTGTTTTCTTAATTATATCATCTAGAAATTCTCTAGATTTTGTAGCATCTAATTTTGAGGAATCTTGGGTGAAAACAGGCTTAACATCTACCAGTTCAATGGCAGTATCAATAGTTGTTCCTTTAATAACAATAGGAATACTTTTAACTGGCTCTAAGGCATCTCTTTTTTGAGTTGTAATTTGACTGAATACAAATTGACAACCCATACCAAAAAAGAGGATTACAAAAACTATATGCTTAAAATTTGTATGCAATGCTATAAATAGTATTTTTGTAAACGTTAAAATTGGCTTAGTTTTTGAATTTACAAACTTACATATATTTTTTAAGTGGCTTAAGCCAAAAAATAGTTAATAATTTATATTTTTTATGAGTAACAATTTAGTTAAAAAAGAAGTACAAAGCTTAATATTTTTCTTATTAATCATTGGAGCAGTTTTTCAAAGCTATACGGTTACTGCACAGAAAAGCTTTACAGTAGTACTAGATGCAGGTCATGGAGGTAAAGATCCAGGAAATTCAGGTAATGGTTATTCGGAAAAGAACATTTCACTTAAAATTGTTTTGGCCGTTGGTAAATTGTTGGAAAATGATAAAAATATTGAAGTGATATACACACGTGATGACGATACTTTTCTAGAATTACATGAGAGAAGTAATATTGCTCAAAAATCTAAGGCAGATCTTTTTATGTCTGTTCATTGTGATGCTTTTGTTAAAAGCTCAGTACATGGGGCAGGTACTTTTGTACTAGGTTTACATGAAAATGATAGGAATTTTGAGATAGCCAAAAAAGAGAATCAAGTAATATTATTAGAGGACAACTATCAAGAAAATTATGGTGGTTTTGATCCTAACTCTCCTGAATCGGTCATTGGTTTAACATTAATGCAAGAGGAATTTTTAGATCAGAGCCTAGTGCTGGCGTCAATTATACAACAAAATTTTGTCAATGATTTAGATAGACATGACAGATTGGTAAAACAAGCTGGGTTTTTAGTACTTCGCAATACATTTATGCCTAGTGTTTATATTGAGGCTGGCTTTTTAACAAACAAAACGGAAGGTGCCTATCTTAACTCTAAAAAAGGACAGCAAGAAATGGCTAAA
>DEIV01000063.1 GCA_002352665.1 Flavobacteriaceae bacterium UBA2765 | reverse complement strand
ATCAATAATGTTATTCTAAATGACGACTATTTAGATACCCGTTTAGATCTTTTTTATAAACAAGAAGAGCGTGATTTTGATTGGCAGCTTAATGGTGGATTTAAAATGCAAAAATACAATTGGTATGGTCTCCCTGAACAGGTCAGTTTTTCTCAAAATGTAATAAACGGTATTGATGAAAAAATAAAATATACAGAGATTTATTTAGGCGGAAAAATTGATTATAAAGATTCCTTTTTTAAAGGTGGTACTGTTTCTTCTAATCGTTTTACGGATGGGGAAGGTAGTGCAGAAATTCACTTTTTAGCAAAACCTACAATAGAATTTCCTATTGCATCAGAATATATTAACGCTGAAACCAGAATAGAATTTTTAAAAGGAAAGTTTACTACTGATTATTTAAATACAGCTGAACTTAAATATACTTTTTTTAATATTGGTTTTAATCCTAGTCTGGAAATATTAAGAAATAATTTAACCGTAAATCTTGGGGTAAAACTATTGTATAGTTCAGGGTCCGGTAGTGGTAACGAAAACAAAGGTTATTATTACCCAAATGTTACCGCTTCTTATAAACTAATTGATGAGGTGCTGACCTTATATGGTGGAGTAACAGGTGGTTTATATCAAAATACGTTTAAAGGATATACTGATGAAAATCCGTTTATGTCGCCTACCTTAAACATAAAACGAACAGATGAACAATACAATGGGTTCATCGGTTTTAAAGGTAAACTAGCTTCTAATATTGCTTACAACTTCAAGGCTTCTTATAAAAATGAAAGAGACAAACCTTTATATAAATTGAACGCTTCTAAAACCGATGGTAATGATGTTGTTGCACAAGGTTATGAGGCCGGAAACTCGTTTGATGTAGTGTATGATACCATTAATACTATTAACGCTTTTGCCGAAGTAACGATAGATTTATCAAAACAATTAAAATTGGGAGGAAACCTTGAATTTAATCAGTATGATACCAAAGTTGAAGCAGAAGCATGGAATTTACCGGCGTTAAAAATAAGTGGTTTTGCCGATTATAATAATGAAAATTGGTTTGCTGGTGCAAATATATTTTATGTTGGAAGCCGTAAAGATGAGGTAGTTGTATTATCCGTTCCCAATAATACAGTAAATGCTGTTACTTTAGGCGATTATATTGATTTAAATTTTAATGGAGGTTATAAATTTAGCGAAAAGCTAACTGTGTTTGCTAAGGTAAATAATGTATTGAGTAGCGATTATCAAAAATATACCAATTTTTACGTACAAGGCTTACAGGTGTTTGGAGGCTTAACCTATAAGTTTGATTTATAGCCCATCCTATATCCTTCCAAAAGTGAAGGGAATTATGAAACAATATTCTTGTGTCATTCAAAACGGAATGAAATGTAGAGAAGAATCTTTGAAATAGTGAAGTAACATATTTAAAAAGATTTCTTAAGCTTAGTAATCTTAGTAATGACCAAATGTAATAAGGTTTGCCCGTTAACGACAAATGATTAAAAAGTATCACCCAATTTATTAGTGTTAAGTTTTTTTCCAATTTCCCTTTTACTTAATGCTAATATTTTGGGATTTTTCTTTAAATTGAATAAATTTTTAAGATGACTTTAAATTAACAAGTTAATATTAAGCATCTGGCTAAAGCATAAAACCAAATCCTAAAGTAAAAAAACTTATAATATCTTCATTTGTGTCATTTTGAATGCCAGCTGTTAGCCCGAGAAGATATTTATTATTGAATTTATAATTATATTGTACTTTAAAAACACCGCCTGGGGAATACGTTCTTTGTTTTGTTTCATTTATTATAACTCTTACTGGAACAGGGTAATCAGTTAGTATAGGAAATATTGTTTCTATATAATCATTGACTGAAGATGCCTGATATCGAAAAACACCCCCCAGTGAAAGACCCAAGTTATGATGTGTGTTTTGTATAAAATTATAGCGTACACCACCTAATAACTGAATACCACCAGTTACATCATAGAGGGTACTATTAATAGTATTCCCATTAGGATCGTCAAATATGAGTACATCACCCTCTTCATCGTGAAGTGACCCTTCCAAACCAACAAACCAATTTAATTTTTTGGTAATAACTTCAGTATAAGTAAACCCGAATTGATAGCCCCATGTATCTCCTGTTCCTGCAAAACTTCTGCCTATATTGACTTCAAAGCTTGGTTGCTTACTATTTGATTCTTTTTGTGCATTTAAACTCAGGAAAACTAAGAGTATGCTGAGACTTAAAATTTTAGTTTTTTTCATCTGTTAAAGTTTATTAATTTTTTAATGGCAACCCTACTACCTCTGTGAATTTGATAAGGCTTACAAATAGGTGTAATTTGTACTTTAATATTTATTTGTCAAAATTAGCGAAGCCAACCTTTGATTTCGATTGGTAGCCTTAAATAAAGTTTAAAGGTATATTTTAATAAGCAAAAATAAAAAAAACGAGAATGGTTTAATACTCCCGTTTAAAATTAAGATTTAAATCTATTTTCTTTTAAAATTCATATAACTTATAGGGTATGCCTGATCTAGCCTATCAGTAAATTGTACAATACTTGAACCTAAATTATCATCACGATCTTGAGAAGGTATTTTTACTGAGGTTGTTGGTGCACCATTTTGACCTGGCATAGTAATAGTTACTTCAGAAGATTTACCACCATCTAACTCAAACCAGCTTTCAACATTCCAATTTCCAAGATTCGATTTGTTCCAGTTAAATAAAAATGTGCCATAATCATACCAAGCTTGATTTTTGAAATTTTTTCTTCTTCGTTTAGGATAAGCCAAATTTCTAATAACCGTTCCCGCACTTCCAGAGACACCGGTTACGACTAACTTAAACTCTAACTTTCCCGAAAACCAATGTTCTATGGCATTCAAATCTGTTACTTGAACTAAGCCTCCATGTTCAGCTCTACTGTCTGTCCTGATATTTGAACTACCTGAGCCACCAGAACCGCCGCCGCCGCCATTTAAATCATCAGGTGCTACAATAAATTCTGTATCACTATCATAAATGATAATTTCTTCTTCTCCAATTACATATACATCATTTTCCCAAGCATCTTCTTCTGTAACATTTCTATTATAGATCAAATCTCCATTTGAATTTAAAGTATAGCCAGGTACAGAATAGTCATTATTGTATGCCCCTTTTAAAACAGCAACAGGTTCAACAAAACTCTTTGCTATATTGTAACTTTTACCTTCTCGAATAGCATCCTCAATGGTTTCTGCTTTTGGAAAAAACACAATTGGGCGTAACCCCCCGTTAGCACTTTTTATTTCAGAAGATAATTTTAATAGTTTTGAAGTAGATTTCGTAAATTTTCCTAATTTCTTATATTTAGCTACCATATCATCAAGATAAACATTATAATCTCCTCCATCCTGATCTAAAGACTTATGATAAACAAAATGTCTAAACTCTGGTTCTTTTGCCATTATCAAAACTTCCTTCATGGCTTCTGCATAAAGTTTGATAAGTTCGGTTCCTTCAAAAGAATTATGAGGCAGTTCTAAAATTTGTTGCTCAAAACTTTTGGTATTTTCGATTACAACATCATCATTCTCATTATTTGAACATGATGATGTCAAAAGTAATCCTGAAAATAATAACCCTAATAAGGGTGTTTTTAATTTTTTCATATTGAATAGTTTTACGGTTAGTACTTCCATACTTTTTTCAAGTCACGTATAGTAATGACTATAATTGCAATTATATATCTTAAATTTAGTAAATACTTCCATACCTGTCCATTCTCTAAAAATTCTAAATTAGAAGTGATACTTCTAAAAAGAGGGGTTTTCCTTTAAGTAAATGGAAAGCTCTTTTTTTTTGTCTAGCTATTAATTAATATATTTGAAAAAAAAGCTAAACATTTGCCCATGTCTATATTTACAAAAAAGATTTTACGAAAAATTTATTTAAAAAGATGTGATTTAGGTTATAGTCAATCATATGTCGGTTCTAAATTAGGTATAACACAAGAAGCCTATGGTAGAATTGAACGCGGTCAAACAGAACTGACTACTGATCGAGTAAATGAAATTGCTAAAGTTTTTGAAGTTACTGTCATAGATTTAATATTTTAAAAATTAGCCAATACTGTAAATGAAAAATTACGTCCCGGTGCACTTATTCCTGAGGCAAATTCTTTATAGTGTACATCAAAGATATTATCTACGGCAAATAGGGCATCAATATTTTTAGTAAGTCTGTATTTTGAATTAAAATTTAAAGTTGACCAGCTAGGGGTACCATAATATGTATCTGTTTCAGCCAAATAAGGTGTTTCATCAAAACGATCTATATCTTCACTAATATTATAGTCTTTAGGCTTTTTTCTACTATTAAATTTAAAATCTAAACCTAATTCAAATCTCCCTTTCTTATGTGAAATGCCCACTAGTCCAAATAAAGGTGGTATGGAAGATAAAGGCTCCTCTGTATCAAAAGCCTTTCCTTTAGTATAGGTCAAAGAGGCCCTGGTAGTTAAATGATCATTAATTTCTCCTCTTAAATCTAAAGTGCTACCAAAAATATAGGCCTTGTCTTTGTTTATATTAGCCACAATATTGGTTTGTTCTCCATCATAATAAATAGTGGTTGTTCCATCTAGATTAAAGTTATCTCTGGTAATATAATTATCTAACAAGGTATAATAAGTAGTTGCTCCAATATATATTTTTTTATCATTAAAATATTTCAAAAATCCAAACTCAAAATTATAGGCATATTCCGGTCTTAAATTGATATTTGGTACAGTAACATCACCTCCTTTTTCTCTTACCTTACCTAGATCATCTAAATTAGGCGATCTGAACCCAGAGGATAAAACACTATTAAATTGCCAATTTTCAGAAGGTTTAAATACATAACCTAGGGTAGCCGTTACTGAAGAATTATTGACCGAAATATCACTATTCGGCAAGCTAAAAAAAGTTTGGTCAATCCAAGTGGCTCTTAAGTTTGTATTGGTAAAACGAATTCCCGAATTTAATGTTGATTTTTTACTAATATCTTGCCTGTAATTAACATAGGCAGCACTTGTAGTATAAGTGCTACCACCATCAGCATATCTTGATTGTACAGGAAATATGCCTGAAAAACCTGTAATCTGATTTCCACTTACCGCCAATGTTTTTCCCTCCGGGTTTGACTTAACATCATTATGTGTAAACTCTAAACCATAGGCTAAAATTCTATCTTTTGCCTTGGTTAACGGTACATAAAAATCTGCATTTGCACTAAACACATCTACCTTTTCTTTCCGGATTGTTCTATCTAAACTACTAAATTTTCTATCAATTCTAGATTCTTTTATTTTTTGATAGGCCAGTGTTATATTACCATTGTCTAACCATTTTTTTTGGGGATTGATCTCTAATTGTGTTGATACTAATAACCTTTCTTGGGGTCCATAATACCATTCGGCATAACGTAATTCACCATCTCTAATTTCAGTTAATCGATCAAAACGAGGTATATCAGTGGTAGTACTAAATTGTAAGTTTATGTTTAAATTGGTTTTTTTAGAAAATGGAATATAAAATTTTTGCAATACATCGGTTTGACTATACCCTGTATTTCGTTGTAAGTCTGGGTCAGAATTTACTACAGGTACTGCACTATAATAATCATTTGTATTATTAGAATATTCAAAAACCCTAGACCAATCATTAAAGCCATGATTTCGGTTTTTACCCATTTTTAAATCGTCAAATTTACTGTGTGAAATGCTTGTATAAGAAGCTATTTTTTTAAATGATAGTTCTATACCTGCTTGCGTAGTAAATTCGTTATTTACAGTGCTAAACCTACTTAAAACGGTGGTGTTGATGTTTGTTTTATTACTTACCATTGGTTTTCTGGTATAATAATGAATTACACCACCTAGGGCATCTGAACCATAAATTACAGATGAAGGTCCAAAAATGACTTCTGTTCTGTCTAACATTGTTGGAGATACACTAATAGAATTCTGCAAATGTCCTTTTCTATAAATAGCGTTGTTCATTCGCACACCATCAACTACCAATAAGACTCTATTG
>DEIV01000016.1 GCA_002352665.1 Flavobacteriaceae bacterium UBA2765 | reverse complement strand
GGCTTAATTCTGAAAGTGCCTATTAATGTTTATAAAACCTATAAAAATTACCTTCCTAACCGCATTTCAATTGCAAGGGATTAACGCATTAAAACACGCTAAAATGTACGTTTTCTGTTTACTATGAATCTGCATCTAAATAGTTAGGTGTACCATCTCCATCACTATCATCATTTGTAGGATCTCCATCTTCATCAGCATCTTCATCTCTGGTTAGAATACCATCACCATCATCGTCTATATCAAGATAATCAGGAGTATTATCTCCATCGGTATCATCATTATTAGCATTTCCATCTCCATTAATATCTTCAATATTCGACAAGACCAAGTCATTATCATGATCTGCCCTTTCTACTAATCCTAATTTTATATGAAAAATTAAAGATTTATTTACTCCTATATTCACAGTTCCAAAATTAGCATAGGCCAGACCGGAAGGAATAAACATGACGCCATCACCGGTATCTTCAAACTTTAATGGCTTGCCAGCTTCACTTATATTGGTTCCGTCCTTATATTTAATAAACCCATGGCTCCAACCTCTTATCACATTTGTTAATGGCAACCAAGTATATGCTAACCTTTCATCAAATTTTGTACTATCTAATAAAAAACCTCTATAATTTACCAAAACCGAATCGGTTTTAGTAGGTGCATTATTCAATCCTGCATTTTCAATAAAATGATATATTTTATATTTAATATCTTCTTCAGTAATCTCTTGCGTTTGAATAGTAGAAAATAATGAAGGTTCATTATTCATTAGCGTATCAATTGTACCAAAAACCTCATCATCTACAGCCGGTATATAATAATGTGATTGCAAATATGCAACCAATTCATCGTCATCTAATAAGGCCTGAGCTACTGGATCGTGTGGTACAGTATTGTCATCATCTTTATTACATGACAATAATGCAATAAATAATATTAAAATGGGCAAACTATAATTTAATTTCATCTATTTTTATTTTTGAGCGTGCAATTTACAGCTATTTTCTAATAAACCTCATTCAAAATTTGATTTAACAAAATTTTATTATGCCTCATTTGGCATCTTTAAATAGTTTAGGCTAACGCTTTATGTATTTAAGTTGATTTAGTGTTTTTTTAACAAGGGCGAATGTGCCCAATTGGTAGTTTCATTTAAGCATTAACAAACCGCTCTAAAAAGTCGCCTACATAATAAGCCACTAATGCTGCTACTATACCCATCAAAATTGTTGTTGTTGTGCTAATTAACTTATTTTTATGGTTAACAACTCCTTTTAGATATCCAATAATTCCAAAAGCGAATAAAGTTAAAACCGAAGACCAAATGAGTAAGTTTGCCTCTTGTTTATTAAAATAATCTAAAACATAAATTAATAATGGTACAAAACCTAATACTATAAAAGAAATAAAGGTAATTGCTCCGATCTTAAAGGGAGATTTATCGCTTTCCATCATACCTAATTCCTCTTTCATCATAACATCTACCCAACGATCGTCATCAGAAATAATTACGGCTACAACTTGTTCTAAAAGTTCTCCTTCAAAACCTTTTTCTTGGTAAATATCTCTTACTTCTTGTATCTCCTTTTCGCGTAAATGCTCAATTTCCCAATACTCAATTTTTTTATGTTTATCGTAATTATCCTTTTCTGATTTTGCAGATAAATAAGCCCCAATAGACATGGCAAAACCATCAGCAAACAGATTTGCAAAACCTAAAATAATAATTACAGCAGAATCTAATCCTGCTCCGGCAGCACCTGCAACAACAGCAAAGGTAGTTATACTGCCGTCTATACCACCATAAACAAATTCGCCTAAATAATCTTGAAATTTATTAACGAAAGCATTTGTATTGCCATGGGCTTTATTTTCTATTTGTGTATTTGGCATAATCATCTAGTTAAAAGCAATCTTACATTGGTATTTTTTGCCCAAACTTCATGGATTTCTCCTTTGGGTAAAATTATAGCGTCATTTACCTTTAGTATATGGATTTTTCCGCCTAATGTCAATTCACATTCACCTTCAATTACTTGTAAAAAAGCATCAATCGGTGTACTATGCTCTGCTAAACCTTGACCTTTTTTAAATGCCAGTTGTAATATAGAACAGTTCTCATTTTTAAATATCGGTTTGATTTGCTTAGTATCTGCATATGCTAAGACCTTTGATATTTCAATTTTACTAAATGCTTTCATTTATTTGGATTTAATTATTCTGACCATTTCTTTTACCATTACCTTTACCTCGTCCTTTGCCCTTTCCATTGCCCATGCCATTGCCTTCACCACCATGCTCTTCCTCAAAATGAGCCTCAAACCAATCAGGTCTTTCTATCTCATTATCATATATATAAGTCGCTATTTTTTTTAGATCATCTTCATTAAAAGCTTGTTTTGGCATTACCTTAAATTGCTTTACGGCACCTCGCATTAAAGCATTTTCTTCTTTTGGATCTTTTGTCCAATTTACCATAGCTTCAACAAAACGCTCTTTAGTCCTATATCCCATCTTATAACGTCTTTTAACCGCTACCATTGGCGGGGCAATAATTTCGTCATGTGATTTACTGGTAACACTATGGCAAGCATAGCAATTGTTCTTAAATAAAGTATAACCTTCAGACTGTATAGCTTCTGTCTTATTAATAGCAACAATTTCAGATGCAGTGGTATCCTTATCTTCTTTATTATTGCAGCTTATCAAAAGAAATGCGGTAATTATTACAGCTAAAAAATATGATTTCATATCGTTATTTTAATTATTAATATTGCTGTTTTTATGAATAATCATGTACTCAAAACTTTATCAAAGATAAGTTTATTTTTTGTTTTAACTATCGTCCACACTGTTCATTTGTACCATTTATAATAGCTGTAAATTTGTCTAATGAAATATATTGAGGTACATAATTAAATCCGTTAGACACTAAGAGTTCAATATAACTTCTCAAGTGATTTCTTGAACCACATTTCAATTTACTGTATATATTTAATAAATCTGCATTTGTTGTTCTAGATTCAAGATCATCAAGATCATTTATATCTAAATCCTCAATAATAGCCCCTACTTTATATGCTTCTAATAAAGATATATCTGATTGTGTAGTCAAATCATTATATAAAGTCTGTAATACTTGGTTTGAAAATACACCTCTTTCTGCGGAAGCTGGATCAATAAGTTGGTATGTATTTAATAATACTAGCACTTGATCCATATGTTGTTGTTCACTGCCGGCTATACTATTAAAAACAACTTCTCCATATTTATCATAAGAAAACAAATAAACATCTCTGGCTAATTTTTCTTCTTCCCTAGAAAATTTCAGATCATCTTCCTCTTGTTGAGTTAGTCCTGTTTTTTGTATCTCAACGGCATCATCATCTGAGCAACTACTCATACTAGTAAAAATAATTACAAAAGCCAATAATACTAATTTTTTACCCGAGAATAAGCTATTTACATTAACGAGATTTAGATTTTTTTTTGAAAAATTCATATGTTTTATATTTTTTATATTATTTCATTGAAGTTGCAAAAATAGTACCTAGATTCGTCGAAATGAGCAACTTAAGTTACATAAGCTTGTTAAATAACACTAACTAAATACTTAACATAAAAAAATGGGTTGCATTTTAAAAAACACAACCCATTTTTAAGAAATTAAATTCTAATTATTTATTTAAAAACAATCTTACGCATTCGTAAACTTTGAGGTGTTACTTCTAAATACTCATCATCTTTTATATATTCCATACATTCTTCTAAAGAGAAATCAACTTTTGGGAATATTTTTGCAGCATCATCCGCTCCAGAGCTTCTAACATTTGACAATTTCTTTCCTTTAATCAAATTTACAGCCATATCATCTTGTCTACTATTTTCTCCAACAACTTGACCTTTATAAATTTCTTGATTTGCATCAATAAAGAATTTACCTCTATCTTGTAATCTATCAATTGCATATGCCGTTGCTTTACCCGCTTCAGAAGAAACAATTGCACCATTTACAACATCGCTAAACTCACCTTTAAAAACATCATATCCACGTAAACGGTGATTTACTATTGCTTCACCGGCAGTAGCGGTTAATAATCTATTACGCAATCCTATAATTCCACGAGAAGGAATATCGAATTCTAAATGTTGCAAATCTCCTTTAGGTTCCATCACTAATAGGTCTCCTTTTCGTAAGGTTACCAGATTAATTACTTTACTGGAAGAAGCTTCAGGAACATCTACTACCATAGTTTCATAAGGCTCACATTTTTTTCCATCAATTTCTTTAAATATTACCTGTGGACGACCTACTTGTAGCTCATATCCTTCTCTCCGCATGGTTTCTATCAATACTGACAAATGCAAAATTCCCCTACCAAAAACATTAAACTTATCTTCTGAATCTGTTTCTTCAACACGTAAGGCTAAGTTTTTTTCAGTTTCCTTAAACAATCGATCACGTAAATGCCTAGAAGTAACAAATTTTCCTTCTTTGCCAAAAAACGGTGAATTATTAATGGTAAATAACATACTCATAGTAGGTTGATCTACTTCAATTCTAGGCAAAGCCTCCGGATCGTCCAAATCTGCAATAGTATCTCCAATTTCAAAACCTTCAATACCTGTAATAGCACATATATCTCCACTACGTACTTTTGAAACTTTGGCTTTACCCATACCCTCAAAAATATGTAATTCTTTAATCCTAACTTTTTTAGTTTCTCCATTTGCCTTACACAACATATAATCTTTTGCTTCCACAAGATCTCCTCTAAATACACGGCCTATAGCTATCCTCCCCGTAAAAGAAGAAAAGTCTAATGAGGTAATTTGCATTTGTGGCGATCCTTCTCTGTATGGAGCTTCAGGTATTGATTCTAAAACAGCATCTAATAAAGGAACAATATTATCTGTTGGATTTTTCCAATCTGTACTCATCCAACCATTTTTTGCAGAACCATATATGGTAACAAAATCGAGTTGCTCTTCTGTGGCATCTAATGCAAACATTAAATCAAAAACTTTTTCATGCACTATATCAGGTGTACAATTTTCTTTATCCACTTTATTGACAACAACTATGGGTGTTAAACCTAATTCAAGTGCTTTACCTAATACAAATCTTGTTTGTGGCATTGGTCCTTCAAATGCATCTACCAATAACAAAACACCATCGGCCATTTTTAATACTCGCTCTACTTCACCTCCAAAATCAGCATGCCCGGGTGTATCAATTACATTAATCTTAACATCTTTATAAGTAACAGATACATTCTTTGAAAGAATAGTTATCCCTCTTTCTCGCTCAAGATCATTATTATCTAACAAAAGATCTTTCCTGACTTTACGGTCATCTAATATCTTTGCTTGATCAATAATTTTATCAACCAAAGTAGTTTTACCATGGTCAACGTGTGCTATAATTGCTATATTTCTAATAGATTGCATATTCCTTTTTTTCGAGCTGCAAAAATAGTGTTTATATTGATACCAATACTATTTATTATTTGTTATTAGCAAAATATACAAATGCTTAATATTATGATAACGTTTTTAACGAAATTTAAGTAATTTTACGTTATGATCAAAGAGATTCAAATCCGTATAACCATTGATGAACAAAGACAAGAAAACATTCTTTTACATAAAGTTAGTAAAAATTTAAAAATTGAAAAAAATACGATTAGTGGTATAAAAGTGTTAAGAAAGTCTATTGATGCCAGAAAAAAGGATATTGTTTTTAATTATAAAATAGCCGTATATATAAATGAAGATATCCCAAATTCTACCATTTATGAATTTAATTACCAAGATGTTTCCACTGCTAAGAAAATTCATATTATAGGTTTTGGTCCGGCGGGTATGTTTGCTGCCTTACGCTGTATAGAATTGGGCTATAAACCTATAGTTTTAGAAAGAGGAAAGAAGGTACGCGAAAGACGAAGGGACTTAAAAGCTATAAATCAGGATCATTTTGTCAACGAAGATTCTAATTATTGTTTTGGAGAAGGTGGTGCTGGTACTTATTCTGATGGTAAACTCTATACCCGTAGTTTAAAACGAGGTGATGTTAGGCGAGTCTTTGAAAATTTTGTATTCCATGGAGCTTCAGAACAAATTCTAATTGATGCACATCCACACATTGGCACTAATAAATTACCAAAAATTGTCGAAAATATTAGAGGAACTATTTTAAAATACGGAGGTGAAATACATTTTGAGAGCAGGGTTGTAGATTTTATCATAAAAGATAATAAATTACAAACGCTGCAATTACAAAACAATATTGAAATGGATGTAGAAGCTGTAATTTTGGCTACCGGTCATTCAGCTAGAGATATTTATTACCTATTACATCAGAAAAACATAGCATTAGAGGCCAAGTCATTCGCTATGGGTGTTAGGATTGAGCATCCCCAACACATAATTGACACTATACAATACCATTGTAGTTCTAAAAGAGATGACGTATTACCGGCAGCAGCTTATAGTTTGGTACATCAAGTAAAAGATAGAGGGGTATACTCCTTTTGTATGTGTCCGGGTGGATTTATAGTACCTGCAGCTACGGCAAATGGTGAAGTAGTGGTCAATGGTATGTCACCATCTAAGAGAAATAACCTATATGCTAATTCGGGAATTGTAGTTGAAATAAATGTTGAACAAGACCTACCAAAGTATAATCAATTTGGTGTATTGAAAGGCTTAGAGTATCAAAAGGATTTAGAAAAATTAGCTTTTACTTCTGGTGGAAGAAGTCAAAGTGCCCCGGCACAAAGATTGACCGATTTTGTTGAGGGAAGATTGTCGAATAATTTGAATCCTTGCTCCTATCAACCAGGTTTAAAATCAGCTTCATTACATTCCCTATTGCCAAAAATTATTGGAAGTAGATTAAGAACCGGATTTAAAATATTTGGACAAAAAATGAGAGGATATTATACTAATGAAGCCAATGTTGTTGGCGTAGAGTCAAGAACATCCTCACCCGTAAAAATTCCAAGGAAAAATAATTTGGAACATACTGTAATTCAAGGATTATTCCCTTGTGGTGAAGGTGGTGGATATGCAGGAGGTATTGTTTCTGCTGCAATGGATGGTGAAAGATGTGCTGAAGCTGCAATAAAAATTATAAAATAAAACCATAAACCGTATGTTTTCTACTATTTGAAGACATCTTGCCTCTTTATTTTTAACCAAAAACCAATTGAAATTTGTACAGATAAGACATTTTATGCAAGTCATGGCTATGTTATGCCTAAGAAATTAACAAAAAATAAAGAATTTAGGCCAATTTTTAGGAAAAACAAAAAATCGAGATGAGTTCATTTAAAATTAAAAACGTAACTTGAGAAAAATTAAAAGCCAATCACCTAATAATGAATCCAATAAAAATTTTCATAGTTGAAGATGAAATGATTATTGCGGCCAACATCTCCCTACAACTAACTAACCTAGGTTATCATATTGTTGGCATGGCTTCAAAAGGGGAAATTGCCTTACTAAAGATTAAAGAAAATTTACCTGACATTGTTCTTTTAGATATCCAATTAAAAGGTGAATTAGATGGTATAGAGACTGCCAAATTACTTCAAAAGGAACATGATATTCCAATAATTTACTTAACTGCTAATGTAGATGAGGCTCATTTTAAAAGAGCAAAAGATACGCATCCGTATGCTTATATCTCAAAACCATTTAAAAAATTAGATTTACAACATGCTATTGAACTAACCATAGATCTTGTCAATCAAAGAAACTATTCAAACTACGCTCCCTCATTGATATTAGATGATTGTATATTTGTGAGGCATCATGAGAAAATGACTAAGATTAGTATTAAAAACATTTATTATATTGAGGCTGAACGTAATTATTGTAGGATTTTTTCAAAAACCAAAGCATATTTGTTAGTCATGACATTAAAAGAGATTGGTGAAAAATTACCAAAAGCACATTTTATTAGAATCCATCGCTCATTTATAGTAAATCTTTCACAGATAGATGAAGTTGGAAGTAGTCATGTAGTAATTTCTAGAAAAACAATTCCTTTAAGTAAACTATTCAAGTCAAAATTGTTAAATCGTTTACAAACCATATAACCCGACTTAGGCAGCCGTTTCAATTTTAAACTCTAAAGAAATACTAGTGCCTTCATCTTGTTTATACCTTATTTTTCCTTCTAATTGTTGTAATAGTAATTCAATCAATTGAGTGCCAAAACCTGTTGGACTAGTTACCTTACTATCTTGCCCAATACCATTATCTACAACTTCTAATTCTAAAGTATTGGCGTCAATTTTTTGTAAACCAATTTTAATACTTCCTTTTCGTTTATCCGGAAAAGCATGTTTTAGGCAATTGGTCAACAGCTCGTTTACAATCAATCCTAAAGGAATAGCTGTGTCAATATCTAACTCAATAGGATTCATATCATAGGTAAAATCAACGCGATCTTGAGCACCAAATGAATCTTTTATATGTTTCCCTAAATCAATAAAATAATCTTTCATATTAACCGCGGCTATATTTTTACCTTGATATAACCTTTGATGGATAAGACTCATAGAATATACTCTATTTTGGCATTCTTCCATAGCCTCCATTACATTAGCATCATCGATATAGGTGGTTTGAAGAGCCAATAAACTATTTACTATACCTAAGTTATTCTTCACGCGATGATGAATTTCTTTTAACAAGAATTCTTTTTCAAGATTTTGATCTTGCAACAACTTGCTTTTTTTTTGGTTATTTTGATATGTTTTATATAATATAACCAATACAATCAATAACAAACTCGAAAAAATAATGATTACAGTTTGTCTAAATTGTTGCTTTTCAATTTTTAATCCTTGTAATTGAATGGTATCTTCTTTTTGAGCAACTTCTAATTCTGTTTGAAGTAAAGAAATTCGATGATCAGCCTCAACCGTAAATATTTTACTTTTTAATTGATCATATTCTGCAAAAGCAGCATAAGCGTCTTTATAATTATGATTCCCCGCTAAAGCTTTCCCTAGAGCTTCATATGCTTGACTTAAATAATATTCATCACCAAAATCCTTGGTTGCAATAGTGATAGACTTTTGCAAACTTTCTATTGCAGAAATATATTTTCCTTGTAAGTTCTGCAATTTTCCTATGGATAGCCAAGAACGCATTAACATAAAATTATTATCCAATAAACTTGCGTATTTGACAGCATTATTTCCAGCCGTAGTGGCTTCATCATAATCATCTAAAAGAGCATATAAATCGGATAAAGAAATATAGATATCACTTAAATTATTGTAGAATCCATATCTTTCTCCAATAACAATGGCATGTTCATAAAAGCCTAATGCTTTTTCGTAATTTTGTAAAGCCAAATAGTTGTTACCGACAACATATAGTGTAAAATCATAATCTAAATCATTCAGGCCATGTTCCTCAAATAATTTAACCGATTTAAGTCCGTATTCTAATCCTTTTTCAAATTTAGATTGTTTCCAAAATAAGTTACTGAGATCACTATACGCTACGGCTATTGCTTTTTTATCAAATAATTTTGTACCTAGACTTAAAGATATTAACGCGTAGTCTGCTGCTTTAGCAATTTGACCTCTTCTTTCAAAAACATAACCCAATTGTGTATTTAAAAAAGCTAAATCTGATTCTTTTACCATATTTTTAGCCTTCTGTAAAACCAAATATGCACTATCCAATTTTTCCATTCGCAATAAAATTGCTCCTTGCGTAATATGAAATTTCCCTTGCCAAAGCGTATCTTTTTTCTTTAATGTCAGATTTAATCCTTTATTAGTAAAAGCCAATGCTTTAGTCAAATTACGTGTATGCCAATAATACGCTAGGTCATTCAGTATGGAAAAATGGATGGTATCATTTTTGACTTTATCCAAAGCATTTTCTAAAATATTTAAATATGAAGCACCAAAATTATCTGTTTCAATAAAAACTTTTTGATAAGAATTTTCTTTTTCAAAATCTATAATTTGAGCATTACAAACCATTGATCTTGTGAAAAATAAAACATAAATAAAAATAGATATCAGGAAGTATTTTTTCATGTTAAAACAAATATTTTTTAAAAAATAGAGAGGTTAAGATTACTAATTTACAATTAATAAGTTAAGAATGGCTTTGATAAATAAAAATAGTGATTCGGACATTATAAGATAGCTTTCGTCCTATAACATTTGTGACATGTTTTATAAACCTATTATTTAGTGGCATAGATTAATTTACTATTCCTCACAAGATAGTTACAAAGTAATAGCAGATGAACAAAGTAGCTTTGATAAACTTATTATGGTTATTGCTACTAGCAGGTTGTATATCAGAAGATCATAAATCAATTATAGAAAAAGAAAAACGCATAGAAGTTACTATTATAAACTATTTAGCCTATCAAAATGAAAAGGACAAAACTAAACTCAATACTATTATTGCAGAAAGTTTTTCTAGAAATATGAATGGAATTCAAATGGTTTCTAATAGAAATGAACAGAAAGCAAGTATGCAAGTTTTTATGGTAGGATTTCCGGACATGTATGTAACATACCCCAATAAATATATTAAAGAGAATGAAGCATTTATACATTGGATCTTAACAGGCACAAATACAGGAGTTTATGGAGATGTAAGTGCCACAGGTAAAAAGGTGAAGATTGAAGGTATTTCACATTTGTATTTTAACGAGTTTGGAAAACTGATACAAGAAGATGTGTATTATAATGAATTGGATCTATTACAACAAATTGGTTATACATTGAATCCGCCTATAGTTGAATAATAATTTAGAATATTAACTTAACCTTACATAATTATGAAAAAAGTAGTTTATTTGCTATTACTAGTACCACTATTAGTAATATCTCAAAACAAACAAGAATATATGGTATTTGAAAATGCCATGGTTACTGCCAATCCAGAAAAGATTACAGAATTTGAAAAAGGTCTTACGGCACACAATAAAAAATACCATGCAGAAGGAGCTTTTGCCGCAAGAGTATATTGGGTTATGAATGGAGATAATGTAGGTAAATATATTCTAAGTACCGGTCCGCTACCTTGGAGTGCTTTTGATGCCAGACCAAGTGAAGAAGGGCATGCAGAGGATTGGAATTCAAACGTAGCAGCCTATGCCGAACCGAATTGGAATCAAACCTATTGGAAATTTAAAGCGGACTTATCCAATTTTCCTAAGGATATTACCGTTAAAAAATTACATCTAAATATTTTTGATTTCAAAAGATTTAAAGGGGAAAAAGCCATGAAATTAATGGATAAAATTAAAAAAACGATGGTTGAGAAATTTCCGGAAGATTCATATGGTATCTATACAAATGAATTTCCTAGTACTGATGATGGTAGAGATATGGTTTTTGTTTCCTTTTTTGAAAAATCAAGTTGGTTAGGTGAGGACAATGAGTTTGCTAAAAAATATGATGAAACAAATGGAGAAGGGAGCTTTGCCAATTTTATAAAAGAATGGGAAACTGTTACCAATGGTGGCGAACAGGAAGTTTGGATCTATAGAGAAGATCTAAGTGGAATCAAAGGAGAAGTAAAAGCTGAAACAAGACAATAAAATTACAATAAACCTATCATAAAAAAACCAACAATACTATATTCTTATAGTATTGTTGGTTTGTCTATTTTAAACATATTATATTATGAAACGCATATATTTATAACTAAAATGTGATATTTATCATATTTGTAAAAAATATCTTTCTTTAAATTTGTTGTTATATAAATATATAAAGTATGAATTTAACACTTTTACCCTTATTCAATTGGGATGCGGGAGTTATTGGAGCAATTTTTATGTTTGCCGTTTTCTTAGGTTTAGTTGTTGCCATAATGATTTTTATGTTTGGTAGTAAAAAGAAATAATCAATTCTTTTTACGCCTATTCCGCTCTGTTTTCAACAACTCTAATTCTCGGTTAGTTTGACCGGCAACAGAAGTGTTTTCTTCAGCTCTTCTTATAAGATAGGGCATAACATCTCTTACAGCACCATATGGTAAATATTTAGCTACATTATAATTTTCTACTGCTAAATTAAAACTTATATGATCACTCATTCCGTATAATTGTCCAAACCAAACACGTTGGTCGTTTTTAGCAATTGACATTTCTTTCATAAGTTGAATAGCTTTATAATTACTTTGTTCATTATGAGAACCGATAAATAAGACCATCTTATTATCATTCATCATATAAGATACTGCCTCATCAAAATTAGCATCGGTTGCCTGTTTGTCTTTACAAATGGGTGATGGGTAACCCTTCTTTTCTGCCCTTTCTCTTTCCTTTTCCAAATAAGCACCTCTAACCAACTTCAATCCAACAATAAAACCATTATCAATACTGCGTTGATGCAATGCTCTTAAATAGTCCATTCTATCCCACCTATACATTTGAAGGGTACCCCAAACAATAGCCTTCTTTTTATTATATTTCTCCATCATACTTTCAATAAGGTCATCTGCTGCATCTTGCATCCAACTTTCTTCAGCATCAATTAATAGAGGTACATCATTATCATAAGCCGCTTTACAAACTGTATTATAACGTTCAACAACATTATTCCAATCGGATTTATCCTGATTGGTTAGCGTTATACCTTCAGTAACTTTTTGGTATAAACTTAATTTACCAAAACCAGTCGGTTTAAATACTGCAAACGGAATGCTTTGCTTTTCTTTGGCAAAATTGATATTTTGAATTGTCTTTTTTAATGCCAGGCTAAATTGTTCTTCTTCTTCTTTACCTTCTACTGAATAATCTAATATAGCATGTACTTTTTTTGTATACATTTTAGCAATAGATGGTAAACAATCTTCTTCATTAACACCTCCACAAAAGTGATCGAAAACCGAAGCTCTTATTAATTGTTCTACCGGCATATGTGCCTTAAGAGCAAAATTTGTAATGGCAGTACCTATTCTAACTAAAGGTTCGCTCTTAATCATTTTAAACAAAAAATAAGCACGATCTAATTCAGCATCAGACTTTAATGCGAAGGCCGTTTTGGTGTTATTAAATATTTGTTCCATCTCTAAATATATCTTTCTACAAATATACTCATACCAATATAATTTTCAATAAATTCGCTAATATTTATTTACATTAAAAAGTATTAATTTTTTTATATGGATTTTATTAAGTCAACGGGATATTCTATTTATTTTAAAGACAATTCCTATCTAGAATTAAACAATTATTTAGCTGATAATCAAATAAATAATATATTTATTTTAGTTGATGAGCATACCCGAAAATATTGTTTACCTCGATGTAAGGAAAAGATTTCTGACGCTATTCAAATGGATATAATACAAATAGATTCGGGCGAAATTAACAAGAATATTACTACCTGTATAAAAGTATGGAAAACATTGACTGAACTTAAAGCAGATAGAAAAAGTATTTTAATAAATCTGGGAGGCGGTATGATTACTGATCTTGGCGGATTTGTAGCTTCTACTTTTAAAAGAGGCATTAAATTTATCAATATACCCACTAGTCTATTAAGTATGGTTGATGCTTCAGTTGGTAGTAAAACCGGAGTGGATTTAGATAATTTAAAAAATTTAATCGGCCTGTTTTCTAATCCTGAAATGGTATTGATTGATCCTTTATATCTTGAAACTTTACCGGATAGAGAATTAAAGTCTGGTGTTGCAGAAATTATTAAATATGGTTTGACTTTTGACCCTAAATTATTAGAAGATGTAAAACAAGATAAATGGAAGAATATCAATAATTTAAATGATATTATTTACAAATCAGTAAGTATTAAAAACAAAGTTGTTATTAAAGATTTTAAAGAAGTAAATTTACGCAAAGCTTTAAATTATGGACATACGGTTGGTCATGCAATTGAATCTTATTTTTTAGAACACAATACTTTGAAAAGTTTACTTCATGGTGAAGCTATTGCTATTGGAATGGTTGTAGAAGCTTATATATCCCATAAGCTATTTGGTTTTCCAAATTTAGCTCTGGTATCTTTAAAGAATTATGTGCTAAAAACCTATGGAAAAATTAGGATTGATGAAGAGCATTATTCGCCTATTTTAGATCTAATGAAACATGATAAAAAGAATACGAATGGAGTGGTTAAATATATCTTATTAAAAGATGTTGGTGATTTTATAATTGATACCACGGCTTCAAACGACCTGGTAATTGAAGGATTGACGTATTATCAATCATCTATTTAAACTGAGCAATAAATTAAAATAACAATAAAATATTAACCACTAATAATTATCTTTTTGCTATAGTTTCTATTCGCCTTATTGATGTTGTAAATATAAACTCCAGATGCTAATGATGGCCATTTTTCTGAAATAGAAATATCATGCTGACCAGCATCTAAATTACCATCAAACAATACACCAGTTTGTTGTCCGAGAATATTATAAAGCGATATCTTATAGGTACTTTCTTCATTATTATTCAAACGGATAGAAACTTGATTTTGATCATAAATCGCAGTATGTTCAAAATTCTCTCTGATTAAATAATCATGATTGGTTACTGAGCTATTACAATCAAAACCTAGATCTATTGAGGTATAAGGCCTTGGTATAGATTGATTGATTATGCTTGGATCAATACACAACCATTCTTGCATAACCGTACCATATACATTAATGAAATCTTGTGTGTAATTTAGATTACCTCCTCTCGTTAAATTTGACATGCTAGGATGTTCGCCAATAAAACCATTACCATTAAGGGCTGGCCCAAAAAGTAACATGGGTGCTGCTGTACCATGATCGGTACCATTTGAACCATTTTCACGTACACGCCTTCCAAATTCTGACATAGTCATTGTTAACACATCTCTATCACGTCCACTGGGTTCTAGATCCATATAAAATGCACTAATCGATTCTGAGATATTGGTCAATAATTCTTGATGCTTATCTGGTTGATTGGCATGTGTATCAAATCCATTAAGATTAACCATATAAACACAGGTTCCCATTCCAGCCTTTACAGTCTTAGAAATAATTGACAATGCCCTTCCTAAATTGGTATCAGGAAACTCAACCGTGTTTGTTTGTGTTGCAGCTGCTTCTTTAATTACACCTGAATATTTTAAAGTAGTATTCAGTACGCCACGCACATATCTTAATTGTGATCCTTTAGTACAAGCAGGTACATCGGCCACATTATATAAATTACCATCTGAGGCAATTCTTTCTAGTTGACGTGTATTGGCAATTGTAAATGCATAATTGCTTTCTGTACCTTTAAAAATAATATCACCTAAACCACCTATTTGTACGGCAGGAGGTGCTTCCGGTAGATTCAATAAAAAATCAGGGTAAAGATTTTCAAAGTAATTACCATAAACACCAGTTTCTACTAATTCATCATCCGTACCTTTAGAAAAAATATCAGTTCCTGTAAAATGTGATAAATTCATATTTTCATATCCGGTACCATGAGCTACCTTCATACAACCACCTTCCCATAAAGCTTCTAAGGAATTTTGCAAATAACTTGGTATACCAAATTCAGGAGATAATTTATAAATATCAGCCATTTCATGCTTTAGTGTTGGCCTATAATTGGCATAACTATCATAATCATAAATAGGTACAATGGTATTTAAACCATCATTACCACCTTGTAATCTTATAATCAATAACACCCTACCAGAATCTGCTTTACCAAGTGCTGTAGATAAAGGTGTTGGTTGCCCATAGGCCATTGGAATTCCGTTGATCATCAGTGTAGCTCCTGCTCCACCTAAACCTAAAGTCTGCATGAAAGAACGTCTATTCCATTTTTTATGGTCTTCTGTATTACATGTTGAAAGGTTCTTTTTATCTATACTCATAGTTTTTATTTAATTTGATAATCGGGTAGGGAGACTATATATTCTATAAGGTCACGTACTTGAAGTGGAACTACTTCAAAACCTAATGTCCATGTATTATCGTCAAAATAATTAGAAGGTACTCTATCTTTAAAAGCATCAACTCCGTTATCAAAATCGTCTTGAGTATACGGTTTCTCGTTCATTAAAGCTTCAAAAATAGCTGTTGATACTACTTCCGGGTCGTTACTGTTTCCGGAAATATCAATAGCAAATTGCCTAAATTGTTCTTCATTTTCATCCCAAGCCCATTGCAATACATCTTCATATAGATAAGCCGCTCTAAAAGTTATCGTACCCGAATTTAACCAATCTCGATCACCATCCCAACCGGCAACCGTAGGTGGATTTAAAATATCTTGGTCAAAAAGCCATGAGCTCATATTTTTTATAGATTTTTTGTTAAGATCGTAATCACCAAAATTAAAACCTGTTGTAGTCATAAATTGAACTATAAGATCTAGTGGACTTTTAATAATTACATTTCTAGCGTATTCATCAAAAAAATGTGCACTCTTAAATAAGGTTTTCAATATGGGAGCCAATTCATAATTACCCGCTATAAATTGTGTGGCTAAGGGGTTTATAATCAATAATCGAATTTCATCGTTAACTTCAGGACTTACAAAATCTATATATATCCTTTCGCAGATATAACGTGCTATCAATTCTGATTTTTGGTCAAATAAAATATCTATTACATCGTCATATCCCCAATTGCCTGTTTGCCCAAAAATGGTTTTGGGTTCGGCATCAAAATTTTCTTCTTTAAAAATTATCCTAGAGTTTTCTCCATTGGTAAATTCGTTATATCCGGTCAAGGCTCTAGAGGTTTCAACAATATCATCCTCTGTATAGCCATTACCTTCGCCCAACGTAAAAAGCTCATACAATTCTCTAGCATAATTTTCATTAGGCTGTCCAACAATACTTTCAAAACCATTTAAAAATTTTAACATGGCTTCATCTAAACCAATTTCACTGATAAAAGTTTTAAAATTGCCAAAACTATTGCGTTGTAGTGCCAAAAAGTACCTAAAGGCATATCCTGCAAACTCATATTCATTTGCTCTTGTAACAATAATATTATGCCAAAAAAATGTCAACCTACCACGTACTCCGTTGTCTAACAATTCTTTTATAAAGGTATATTGTGTATCATTTACAAATCCATCATTTTCATCTTCGCCATAGGTAAATCCGTTAGCGGTATAATCTGCCGGATCTAAAGGTGCCCAAGCGGGTGAAGTGGTAGGGGTTAAATTTATAGCAGCATCTATCAGCTCATCAACATAAATGTCAGGACCTTTACTTAATGCATTGGTAATTAGAGAAGTTTCAATTCCAAAACCCAATCGGTTATGCAAGTGTCTTATCTTTATGGCATCCCAAGGATTCTCGGTACTTGGGACAAAAACTGTTAGAGGGGAGGTATTACACGATAAGTAATTAATATTCATATATCTACCTTTTTGACTTTGTTACTAACGTTTAAAATATGGGTTATAGTATAAATCGAATGTATTTTTTCCTCAACCAAAATTGTCCAAAAGCAATTCCGACCTCTCCGGCTTGGCTTTACTCGGCACATCATCAGAGAGATAAAAGAGAAATTAACTTAGCACTAATACACCTGTTTTTCTCTTAAAAAATAGGCCAGAGAAAGACCAAAAGTTTTATTTTTCCATGTATCTCCATCTGAATTAACGATACTAGCGAGTCCATTGTAATAATTCAATCGCACTTTAAATCTTTTTTTAACTAATAGTCCTGTACCTACATTAGCCCCTATTGCTATTCGTTTAATATCTGCATCACTACCAATATCTAAACGTATGGTTTCTCGATCATTCGTGGTAATCGCTCTATTGTTGTATCCTAAATTAATCCCTGCATCCACAAATATTTGAAAATTTTTATTATTCCAATTTACATAATACCCTAAATTGATAGGAATCTCAATGGCATCAATTCCCCATTTCTCCTTTGTAGTATTGATTCCTCTTCTACTAATAGCTTTAAATTCTCTTCTATTAAAATTAAAACCTAATCGCACATATAAATTATCAGAAAGATCACGCTCTGCTACATAGCCCAAAAAAAAGCCAGTTGCACTGCTCGGTTCGGCTGATTCATTTATCATAAAATCTGCATTGTTCATATTCACACCAACTTCTAGGCCATGATAAAATTGGCTAAAAGACAAATGGGATACTAAGAGAAAGAGGATAAAGAAGCTTTTTTTTATTAAATTTATAATTGATAATCCCATGTCTATTGCTTTAAAAATAAATTATTTAATTAACCTGGGGAAGTTTATTTACTTTACAAAAACGTGAAAGAATTTAGTTTAGTATAATTTAGACTTTAATAACATTAATTAGAAGAATCAATCGAACACTCAATGGATTAGGTCATTTTGTGTAAAAAATATTTTCAGATCACACAGTACCTGATTTAATTGCTGGTTACAGGATTAAGCAAACCAACAGGTGAATAGTTTGATCCCAAAGCAGCATCCAAAACAATTGATTATCATTTATTTAAAATTATACTTCTGCCCTACTCACCGATTTGGACATCTATATAGACATTGGATACATTTATTAAAATCGTTATGAATTCAGTAAAAAGAAATCAAGACATAAAACAGGAATTATAAAAAATGCTTGAGTCCATGAAAATAAATTTATTTTATGATTTATAGCTTCACTAAATTTAAGATAATCAATTGATAAAGAGCTTTGAAAAACGCTTAAAAATACAACTTCTTCTAATCAGGAAAAATGAAGTTAGGACATAAAACCGGGATTATAAAAAACACAAAGATCAAAAATATAATAACCCAAAGAATCCCCATCAGCAAAGGGTAAGCAAGAGTTGTTTCTTTTAGTTTTGGATTTACAGAATGGGCTATCAATCCATGAATACCCATGCTTAATAGTAAAAAAATAAGGCTTGAGATCATAATTAAAAGGCTATTTGAAAGTGTTTCTTTAATCATGAAGAGATAAACTCCTAATCCAATTGAAATTACTATCAATATTCTATATATTCTTCTGGCCATTAGTGCAATTTTAAATAGTTAAATGATTAATACTTGGTTTCGTTAAAACTTAATAAAGGTATCTTACCATATGATTCCATTTTTTTAACCAAATCTCGATGAAAAAATTTTCTTAACAGTCCCTTACTTTTACGTTCTAGCATAACAATTATATCAGCATCTACCTCTCCTAAATAAAGCCTTAAATCCTCAAAAGTATTATCTGAAGGGAATATATCAAATTCCATCTTGGAGTAACTTATATTATCTTTAACCTTTTCTTCAAAATTCCTTATCAATTTTTTCCTGTCAAATTCTTTCAGCGGAGAAATATGAACTATCTTAATCTCAGCATCAAATGCTTTAGCAATTTCAATGATTAAATTAATTTCTTTTATAGAGGTCAGTATATAAATAC
>DEIV01000048.1 GCA_002352665.1 Flavobacteriaceae bacterium UBA2765 | reverse complement strand
CAATAGATATTGCTAAAACTATTTATCAAGTCATTGCTCGTTCTGATAACAACCAATCTGTTAAACATATTCTTCTTTTAACAGATGAACAAAAATATTTATCAGAATTATTTGATTTTGGGTGACCCAGTGTCGAAGTCAGGAAGAAGATGCTGATGGCGATTATGCAGGTCAATGGTTTAGACGTGCTAATTACCCATCATCAGAATTGAATAGAAATAGAATTAATGTAGAAGCAAACCAACAAACTCCTGTTACACCTGTTTGGTGGGAAAACTAATTTTTACAATTAATAAAAAAACCTCAGCCCCAAATTCTCGGGACTGAGGTTTTTTTATTGCTACAGTTAATATTAATTATACTTCAAAATATCGAATCTCTGTGCTTAGTTCTGCAAACTGTCTAAACATTTCCATCACACCACAATAACGTTCTTCAGATAATCTAACAGATTTTTCTATTTTGTCCTTTTTAAAATCAGAGCCGTAAAAATTAAATATCACTTTTACTTTATCATAATATTTAGGGTGTTCATCCGTGAGGTTTGCCTCAACGTCAATTGTAAATTTATCCACCTCAGCTCGCATCTTTTTTAATAGTGAAACTACATCCATACCAGTACATCCAGCAAGTGAAGTAAGCATCAATTGTTTAGGGCGAAGTCCGTTGCCATTACCTCCTACTACACTCGCTCCATCTAAATGTATAAGACCACCTTCATTGGTTGACTCAAACTCCATATCACCTTTCCAAGTTGTTTTTACTGTATTTATCATCTTTAATTTGTTTATTTTAATTATTAACCTGAATAACCTTCTCTTTGCGTTAGGTTAGCAAAGGTGTTTATGTAATAATTGTACTAATATTTGCAAATCATTTTTTGTGTGATTGGCTGTAATTACTATTCTATTCATTATGTTTTCATAAGTGGGGTATTTAAAATTTGTAATCACAATACCTGCTTTAAATAAAGCATCAAAAATAGCAATATCTTCACAATAAATAACAGGATAATCTTGATTGAACTTTATTTTATTTTGCAATTGTAAATGTTTGCCTAAAAATGCTAAATTATGTTTTAATTTTTCTTGCTGTTCCTTGTATAAATGTTGTGTATTAATATAAGTTTCTAAGTATGCCGGATTTGCTGATGAAGACGATACAAAAACCGGTTCATTTTTCAACGCATCTATAAATGTTTGGTCTCCTGCAATAATTCCTCCTGATAAACTCAAGGCCTTTCCTAAGGAAGCAATCATTATTTTTCTTTGTATTTTTTTATGCTGAATAGTATTATAAATGCCTTGACTTTTTTCACCAATAATGCCTAAACTATGAGACTCATCAATTACCAAGGTAATTGTTTTATGATCTGGAATCTGCTCAAAAAAATCAAAAGAAGTTGGTTTTACTTCTAAGCCCAAGATGGCATCAACAGTAATTACAATTTCTTCTGTGGTTTCATCTAATAATTTAGGGTGCAACTTACCATCAACTAACAAGGGCAAACTGTGTTTGGCAAGCACAGCAGGATGTGTTTTAGGATAATGAAAAAAAGTTTGAATTTTATTCGATAAGAAATCTACAACCAATCCTCCTGCAAGCGTTCCGGAGGATAAGGTTAAAACAGCTTCTGCACCAATTTGTTCGGCAAAAAAATCTTCAAATTTATTATAAATGGATAATTTAATGTTTGAATTACGTGAACTACCATAAAATGTTCCCCATTTTTTAATGGATTGTATCAATTGGTTTTGAAATTCAATATGTGTAGCCAATCCTAAATAGGCGGTTCCTCCAAAATAAATATAATTTTTATTATCTATTGAAATTGATCTGTCTGGGAACTTATTTACTAGCATGGGTAATTAAATTCTAGTCCTCTCCATTGGAGAGCTTTGGGTGAGGGTAACTCCAGTACCATTTAGGTCACTATAAGAAATGGCTCCTTCTTTAATAATAACACCTTTAGCAATATCATTAGACAAAAGTAAGGCTCCATCCATATCTACATAGTCAAGCAAAGGTAACAAATGTGCTATTGCAGAAATACCTACTGAAGATTCTGTCATACAACCTACCATAGTTTTCATACCTAATTCTCTAGCTTCAATTAACATTCTTTTGGCAGCAGTTAACCCTCCACATTTTACTAGTTTTACATTCACTCCATGAAAATGGTTATGACATTTGACCACATCTGCTTCAACTTGACAACTCTCATCTGCAATTATTGGTAACACAGAATTTAAGAAGACTTCTCTTTGCCCTTCCCAGTCATCTGCCTTTAACGGTTGCTCTAAAAACTCTACCCCTAATTTTTTTAAAGCTATGGCGTTCATTATTGTCTCATCAACTGTCCAACCACAATTGGCATCAATTCTAAAAACAGCATCAGTATGTTTACGTAACTCTTCAATTATTTTAATATCCTCTTTAGTGCCTAATTTTATTTTATACAAAGGCCAAGGTTTTTCTTTCAGTTTTGCCACCATCTTATCAATAGTATCAATTCCTATGGTATAATCCGTTATCGGATTGTTTTCAATTGTAAACCCCCAATACTCGTACAATTTCATGCCTTTTTTACGAGCAAATAAATCATTAAACGCAAGATCTAAGGCACACAAAGCAAACATATTATCTTTAAGATGAGGATACATTGTTTGCCAAAAATCTTCAGGATTCAAGTTACTATGCTCTATTATGAATGTTTCCAATGCCATCAAATCTGACGACATTTTTTCTATTGTAGCTCCGTAGTACGGATTAGAAGTTGCCTCTCCATAACCAGAAAAATCACCATTTTTTAATTCTACTACCAAAGTAGGTTGAATGTCTCTGGCTTCTCTAGAGATTCTAAAAGTATGTTGTAATTTTAATTCGTAAGGTCTCAATATAAGTTGCATAAAATCAAATTTAATAAAGATTAAAAATAAGGGTAATAATCGAAATAACAACATGCAAATAGTAATTTCCAAACATTTTGGTTTGAAAATAATTTAGTTTAGTTTGAACAGTTTAAAAATTGTTTTTTGAAATTAATTTGTATTTTGGGGATTGAAATTTGTGATTTTTTCTCAAATCTAATATCTATCATCTCATCCCGATAGCTATCGGGACTAACATCTTAAATATGCCTTTAGTCACACCATTATCTTCAGAACACGATACAGAAACCAAAAAATTGGCTGGATTTTTTAATGAAACCTTAGGGTTTTGTCCAAATTCAGTATTAACTATGCAACGCAGGCCTTCTATTAGTAAGGCATTTATCAATTTAAACAAAGCTGTCATGGCTAATGAAGGTCGTGTTACATCTGCTTTAAAAAGGATGATTGCTTGGGTGAGTAGCAACTCTGCCGGTTGTAGATATTGTCAGGCACATGCCATTAGAGCTGCTGAAAGGTATGGAGCAGAACAAGAGCAACTAGATAATATTTGGGAATACAGAACTCATTCGGCTTTTAATGTAGCTGAACGAGCTGCTTTAGATTTCTCTTTAGCCGCATCGCAAATACCCAATGCCGTTGATGAAGCTATAAAAAAACGTTTGTACGAGCATTGGAATGAAGGTGAAATAGTAGAAATGTTAGGCGTTATTTCTCTGTTTGGCTACCTCAACAGGTGGAATGATTCTATGGGTACTTCATTAGAAGATGGAGCAGTTGAAAGTGGTGAACAGTACCTAGGAAAACATGGTTGGAATAAAGGGAAACATAGTAAATAAATGTGTTTAAAAAAAAATATTATCTTTCTATTTCGGATCTTATTATTTCTGACTTCTTACTTAAGCTGGACTCAAAATAATGTTCCACCTATAATTAATGCAGTCGGAAATCAAGCCTATTGTCCATTATCTGAGCTTCCCATTGTAACAGATTTTGATATTATTGATCCTGATGACACTCAAATTGAAGCTTTTTATATTCAAATATCAAGCGGTTATAACAATGGCGAAGACCTGATAAAACTAACGAATTCACACGCACATTCATCTATTACAACATTTTGGAATGCTTCAGAAGGAAAATTAACCTTTCAACCTTCTGGGTCAGGCTTTATAAAATATACGGATCTAATTGCAGCCGTTAAAGATGTGGTTTTTATAAGTAATTCTCTTTTTGTATCAGGTAATAAATCTTTCTCCTTTACTATTGGAAATGCAAATTTTTTACCCTCAACCGGACATTATTATGAATTTGTAGCCGATGTTGGTATCATCTGGACAGATGCAAAAGTAGCTGCTGAAACTAGAACCTATTTTGGTCTACAAGGATATTTGGCAACAATTACATCAACAGATGAAGCACAATTATCAGGTGAACAAGCTACTGGAGCCGGTTGGATAGGTGGTAGTGACGCAGCATCTGAAGGGGTTTGGAAATGGGAGACCGGACCTGAAACTGGTACTGTTTTTTGGAATGGACTGGCCAATGGCTCTACACCAAATTTTGCTTTTTGGAATACCGGAGAACCAAATCAATTAGGAAATGAAGATTATGCTCATATAACAGCTCCAACTGTTGGAATTGTTGGATCTTGGAACGATTTGAGTAATACCGGTGAGTTATCTGGTAATTTTCAGCCTAAAGGTTATATTGTTGAATATGGAGGAACACCAGGTGACCCAGAAGTAAATATTTCTGCAAGTACCGACATATTTATTCCTGAAATTAGTTCAACCACTCCAGCTAGTCGCTGTGGTGTTGGGTCAGTTACATTATCAGCAACTTCTTCCCCGGGTACAGTATTGTGGTTTAGTACAGCCTCTGGTGGAATACCTTTACACTCAGGTGATACTTTTACAAGTTCAATTCTTACAGCATCAACTTCATTTTATGTAATGGCTTCAGAAAATGGATGCCTAGAAGGTTCGCGAATAGAAGTTGTAGCAACCATAAACGAGATTCCTTTAATTGAGACTGATATAACTTTTAAAAACTGTGATGAAGATGGAAATCCTGATGGATTTACTGATTTTAACCTAAACGAAGTAAGTGAATTTATTACGTTTGGAAATACTAATTTAGAAGTAGCATATTATCTTTCCTTTTCAGATGCTAATATGGATTTAAATAGAATAGATCCTTCTCCTTTTAATAATTCAATCTCCAATACAATATATGCTAGAGTAGAAAATAACAGTGGCTGTTACAGTATTTCCACTGTTAATATTCAAATCTCATCAACCTCTTTTCCTCCTAATTTTATCATAGAATTAGACGCCTGTGACGATGATGATATCATTGATGGTTATCGAATATTTGACCTTACACAGACAACAAATGATATTCTTTCTCAATTCCCATCAGGTCAAAATTTAATAGTACAATATTATAAAAATGCCGCAGATGCTCTATTAGAACAAAATGAAATTCTTTCACCACAAAACTATACTAACGAAGTTGCCTTTTCACAAACTCTTTTTGTAAGGGTAGAGAGTCAAGATAATGGAGATTGTTTTGGTATTGGTGCTCACTTGCTTTTAACCGTATATCCGCGTCCAGAATTTGAAGTTACTCCGACGGCAACATTATGCTTAAACCTTGGTTCATTAATTTTAAAACCATTCAATGCTCAAGACAATTACAGCTACATATGGATTGATGAAAATAATCAAATTATTAGTACTGAAGCTTCTGTTTCAATTTCATCAAATGGTATTTATACTATTGTAGCTACCTCAAATTACGATTGCGAATCGATTCCTAAAAGCGTTACAGTAAAAGCATCTAATATTGCCAATATCAGTTTAAATGATTTATCAATTAGAGATGATTCTGAAAATAATACAATTAGCATTGACCATCAAAATTTAGGAATTGGAGATTATGAATTTGCATTGGACGATATTAATGGGCAGTATCAAATAGAACCTTTATTTGAAAATGTACCACCTGGTGTTCATATATTATATGTTAGAGAACAAAACAATTGTGGAATCATAGAAATTGAAGTTGCTATTTTGGGTTTTCCAAAATTTTTTACTCCAAATAATGATGGTTATAATGATATGTGGCAAGTAAAAGGATTCAATGATAATTCTTATGATATTTCTTTCATTTATATTTATAATCGATTCGGTAAAGTTTTAGCTAAATTAGATACAGCCGGAGAAGGTTGGGACGGACGTTACAAAGGAAAATTATTACCCTCTACCGATTATTGGTTCTCTGCACAGCTTATAGATAAAAACGGAGTTATACGAAATAGACGTGGTCATTTTAGTTTGATTAGAAGATGAATTTAGAATAGTTTCCTGTCAAAACAAAGACCGAAAAATAAATTGAACAATACTAAGAAAAACGTGCTTGGTAAAAAGGAAAACATATTTAGATATTTGATTATAAATTCTGATTTTTTTCTTATCTTGTAATTCTTCTAAAACTCATGCTATATGAAAGAATTTTTTGATGGAATGTCTACTTTTGAACAAACTTATTGGATTATTGCTCTAATTGGTTCTGTTATTTTTATTATCGTTTTAATAACTACTTTTATAGGAGGCGATATGGATTCAGATATGCAGATGGACGGGACTGATTTTGAAGCTGATGACGGTGGTGTGGGGTTCCAATTTTTTACTTTCAAAAATTTAGTGGCCTTCTTTACAATATTCGGATGGACCGGTGTTGTCTGTAGCGATTATAACTTATCAAGCGGATTAACCTTAATTATTGCTATTATTGCGGGATTGTTAATGATGGTAGCTACTTCTTCGTTATTTTATTTTATGCATCGCCTAGCTGAAAGTGGTACGCTACAAATGAAAAATGCAATTGGTGTAATTGGTGAAGTCTATCTACCTATAGGTGCTAACCGATCTAGCACAGGAAAAGTACAATTAAAAGTACAAGGCTCATTACGAGAGTTAGAGGCACTTACTGATGAAAAAGAAGACCTACAAACTGGTGCAGTTGTAAAAGTAACCAAAATTATTAGTGCAGAATTATTATTAGTTGAAATCTTATCAAAAACAAAATAAACCTATGAATTTATTGCTATTACCTCTTCAAATTTTAAGCGGAATATATTTAACCGCCGCAGTTATCTTAATTTTATTTATTTTCCTATTTTCAATGATGCGTAGGTATAAACGCTGCCCATCTGATAAAATTTTAGTGGTTTATGGAAAAACAGGTGGTGGAAAATCTGCAAAATGTATCCATGGTGGTGCCGCCTTTATATGGCCAATAATTCAAGATCATGCTTTTTTAGATCTAACTCCTATGTCTATTGAAGTTAATTTAACCAATGCCTTAAGTAAACAAAATATTCGTGTAAACGTACCTTCCCGATTTACCATTGGTATTTCCACTGAACCATCTGTAATGCAAAATGCTGCGGAACGTTTATTAGGATTAAACTTAGATGCGGTTACAGAACTTGCACAAGAAATTATCTTTGGTCAGTTACGTTTGGTAGTAGCCTCAATGGATATTGAAGAAATTAATTCTGATAGAGATCAATTCTTATCTCATATAACGCATAGTGTTGAGGCAGAATTAAAGAAAGTAGGTTTAAAATTAATCAACGTTAATATAACTGATATTCATGATGAGTCAGGTTATATTCAGGCTTTAGGTAAAGAAGCTGCTGCAAAAGCAATTAATGACGCCAAAATTTCGGTTTCTCAAAAAGATAGAGATGGTGCTATTGGTGAAGCTCAGGCTGTACAAGATCAACGTATTCAAGTAGCCGCAGCCAATGCACATGCGGTTTAAGGTGAAAATACAGCAAAAATACAAATTGCCAATTCTGATGCCGATAGAAGAGCACGAGAAGCGGAAGCAGAAAAAATTGCAATTGCATCA
>DEIV01000078.1 GCA_002352665.1 Flavobacteriaceae bacterium UBA2765 | reverse complement strand
TTTTTGATTTGAGGATGCTAGGTTCATTTTGATTGGGTTGAAGCGTGTTTAACAATAAAAATCCGAAAAGGAATAATAAACCAAATCCAAAAGTTACACCCCATGTTCTGGGATGGGATAAAGGATGCTTGATCCTATGAATAATATCATTTGCAAGTAATAGTGGATTTGAAATAATATCCCAACTATTCCATCTTAAAAACCTTCCTAAATATATTCCAAAACCTGAAAGAAATAATATCATAACGGTTATGAACCAAGTAGTGCTATTTGATAACCTTGCCAAAAGTAGTTGGTGTACATCGTATATGGATAGAAAAAACAGGAGTATTCCGTTAATAGCAAAAGACATGATCATTAACAGGTCAAACCATTTAGGTACTGAGGAAAATTGGATTAAATGAAATAAATCGGTTATAATATAAGATGCATTTGGCAGAAATAATAGCCAGGCTATGAAAAGAAAAATAAATGGTAAAGGCTTTAATGTTACTTTCTTGATAAAGCTTGATATAACAAAAGGAATATAGGCCAATATTAAATTCCATACCAAAAAGAGATAGGCAATGGATACAGTAAACCAAATTCTAATACCAGTTTAAATTTATAACATCGTATAATTGAATTGAATTAATTTTTGCAAGATTGAGGCAAAATATTTTAGTATAGCTCTAGTTATAGTCAACTATTTTAACGAAAATATTGTGAAAATTAAACAATTTCAATGCGACATTATAAATTTAAACTGGTATAATAACAAGGACACCTATACAGTAACTTGAAAGTAATAACAATAATAGATAAATATTTTTTTGGGAATTATTTTTCATTTTCTATTTTTTTTGAGGGTTTAAAAAACCAAATCCAAGTTGGCATGGCTGTCAAATATGCAATTGAAAAGACCATAATATAGAATTCATCTAAATTGAAATTTATAATCAATAATGAGCAAATCGTAAAGAATGATATGGCATAAAAAGGGAAATAAGTATTAAAAATAGCTTTATTAGTAAAGGATTTATTCTTTAGAATATCAAAAGGTACTATAGTTACAACTATCATCAAGACACTTATTATAAATGTAATTATGATTGAAACAAATGGTATTAGAATAAAATAAAAATTTATGGGATTTACTATTCCGATAACCGCTATGGTCAATAATGCGGATGATAATAAAGCCGCTTTGGCTGAAGTTTTAATTATTTTCATAAGCATATTTTGGGTTGTTTTTTAAATTATCATAAATCAGTTCTTGCCATGAATTTCCTTTTAGTTTTGTTAGATATTGTTCATGTTTAATGTCAATTTTTCTTTGAATTTCAAAGTCTAAAGTATGTTTTTGATAATAATCCATTAGAAGAAAAGTATTATTATCAGATAAATTAATCAAGTACTTTACATCAATATTCTTAGCCATTTTAGTATTGTAATGTGTTATGAGTAGATCCCAATTTATTAGACTTGACATTATTAATATTACAAAGCCAATGCTCAAATTTTTTCTACATAAATACCAAAGGTTGTATTTTGCATTTATTTTAATATAAGTACTTACCAAACCAATAAGTGTTAAGATGAGGTAAACAAAAACACCTATTCTTTTATAGGTAAATCCATAGTGGCTAACATACAATTGATTTTTATAGGCAGTTACCAAAATAAGTATGGTATTAAGAGCAATCCAAAAAACAGTTAGCGTTTTAAGCGGTTTATTTTTTTTATAAAAATTAAGACTTCCTCTAAAGAAATAGAGAATAATGATAATGGCAAAGACAATGGAAATAATTAGAGCATAGATACCTTCATGTACTGTTTTTGATAATCCGGAGGCGTTTACACCTTTGATATTTGACAAATAGATGATATCAGTTACTAAGTAAAATAAGATCAAGAGGTTTAAGAGTACCAATAAAACAATGCCTAGTTGATTTTCTTGAATGATCGTTGTTATAGATTGTTTTTTTATCTGATCCTTCTTAAGGAGGTTTCCGGTTTCTAAATCTAATTTAGTTGTCGGTTGTATGGCTAAAGGACTTATAATATTTAATAATAAAAAATATGCCATAAGGGTAAAAAGGATCCATTGTAAATTGATAAAACTAAAATCTATTTTCCGGAGTAATTCATCAAAATACGGATTGGCACTTCTGTACAAAATTGTAAATACTAGTATTACAATAGTGGGAATTCCAATCATTTTTAACCAGTACAGGTAGTTGATGTCTCTCTTTTTAACTTTAATGGATTCATTTGTTAGTTGATTGTAGTAATGGGTGAACCCAGCTGCAATTGCGGAATAAAATCCATTAATCAGTTTGACATATAATGATGATTTTATTTCTGTTAATGCACCTAATAGAATCAAAAATGCAATAACACTACTTATCAATGCTAAAGATGAATGATATATAAAAACCATTAATGAGGAGACTAAAAAAGAAGCAGCAAAAAACCATATGTTTTTATCTTTGAATTTATTGAAATTAAACACAATTAACAATAGGGTAGCAAGTACAGCGAATAACAGATAATTTAAGCCAATTTGTTTTTGAAAAAATAACAGGCTAAATAAAAAAGATGAAATGAGTAATGAAATGTTTTTAAGCATGATGAGATTGAATTAATTTGTTTATATGAGATTTTGAGAAAATACAAGATTGTAAATCGTTAAAAGGGGTGTTCAATAGGTTTTTAAAATCTAGATTATGAAAAACATTAGCGGTTTTACCTACATGATAAGACTTAATGTAAAAGCCTATATATTCAGGTAAAATTAGAGTGCCTAGAATCATAACACCAAAAAGATATGGACTTCGTTTGCCATTGCCAAAGCATAAATATTGTTGAGCTATTTCACTCTCTACTGTGGTATTATAACCTGTAAGAATATGATAAGCATCATGACGTTCCGCTTTAGGGATAATATCAAAACCATGTAATTCTAAAAATTCACCTAATTTTTTACCAAACGATCCTTCAGGGTATAGTAATAAATCAGATTTATTAATATGCCAAGGTTTATTTTTTTTAAAATATTTGGTATACAATATTTGAGATTTTTCAAATAACCAAATGATAAGTCTTTTTCTGTTATTCATAATTAAAAGTACTTTGTATTTCAAAGTAAAATGTTAAATTTTTTTACGTTTGATTATTGATGATCCGTTCTAAGGCGGCAATGTGTTTTTTAAATTCAAGAGAACCGAGCTGAGTAGTGCTGTATTTAGTATTGGGTTTTTTATCCACAAAAGATTTGTTAATATTTATATAAGCTACTTTTTCTAAAGCTTTTAAATGACTGGCTAAATTACCATCAGTAACTCCTAATAAATCTTTAAGTGTATTAAAGTCGACACTTTCATTTACCATCAAAGCCGACATAATACCTAACCTTACTCTATGGTCGAATAATTTATTAATATGTTGAATAATATTCTTCATTATTTACCTTTCTCCATTTTAAAATACATTAATGCACCATAAACAATATGTAAACCTCCAAAACCAACAACCCAAAATAACAATCCATTTCCAAAGAAATAGAGCGATAAAAGACCCAAAGCAACTTCTAATAATCCTAAATATTTTACTTGACTCAAGGTGTATTTACTTGCGTTAACCAATGCCAGTCCATAGAAAACAAGTGTGGTAGGGGCAATTAAGCCGTAATAACCTCTATGAATTAATAATAGAATAAAAATACCTCCGGTAATCATAGGAATAAAAAAACTACTAAATAATTGTTTAGATGCAGGTGTCCATATTTTTTCATTATTTTTTTTAGCCTTTCTTTTCGTTAAAAAAAAGGCCGTCACTATAGAAAGCAAAGCGATAATAATGGCAATCCCAATAAGTACAAGTTCTAATATGCCAAGAGGAAGCATGCTCCCATCACCATCACCATAGCCATAACCTACTAATAATTTATAAGCTATAAACCCGCCTACTAAGGCATAGGTTCCGGCTAAAATTCCAGACAAACCACTCAATGAAATAAATCTGGTGGAGCGGTTCATAATTTCTTTAATTTCAGAAATGTCTTTTAAATAATCTTTTTGTGTCATAATAAAAAGTACTTTGAAACGCAAAGTTAATATTTATGACGAATAAAACAAGTATTTTTGTAATTATATGAATCCCGCAGAAAATTACATACTCCATCAACCGGAGCCATATCGATCTATATTATTACATTTACAGGTAATCATTGAACATGCTTGCCCTGTACTAGAATTAAAGTATAAATACAATATCCCTTTTTATTATTTGAACAATAAACCTTTTTGCTATTTAAATGCCAGTCATAAAAAACAATTTGTTGATCTTGGCTTTTGGAAAGGCAATCAAATACAAATTCATCAAGAGCATTTGGTTACGGAAAACAGAAAAATGATGGTTTCCTTACGGTATAAAACCCTTGAAGAAATAAATGATAAAATTTTAATAGAGGTGTTACAAAAATCACAAAGCCTTTACTAATTTGGCTTCATAAAATAGCAATTTATTTTTGAATTTGAAAAAATGAATTGAAAAAAGTTTTCAACTACAACTTGTTATTAATTAAATTTTTTCTTCTTAAAATAAGTTCATTTCTGCACTAATTTTGACAACAGTTATTTATCCAAAATTAGAAACATGTCTGAGGAAACCATAAAAACCAAACCCCCTATTTTTACATATCAAGAAGTTCTAAAAACGTCATCAGCCTATTTTAATAATGATGAATTAGCTGCTACAACATGGATAAATAAGTATTGTCTAAAAGATAAAAAGGGTAATTATTTAGAAAAATCTCCGGATGACATGCACAAACGCATGGCGGCTCAATTTGGTAGAATAGAAAAAAATTACCTACCTACAGATATTATTTCTGATAATTTATCTACCTATGGTAAAGCCAGAAAACCTTTAACAACAGAGAAAATTTATCAATTATTTAAAGATTTTAAATATGTAATTCCACAAGGCAGTGTCATGTTTGGTTTGGGTAACGATCAAGTAATTGCTTCACTTTCAAATTGTATTGTGGTCCCGTCTGTATTGGATTCTTACGGAGGCGTTTGTAATACTGATCAACAATTGGCTCAATTATTTAAAAGACGTTGTGGTGTAGGTGTAGATCTTTCAGAATTACGACCTAAAGATGCTACAGTATCTAATGCAGCAGGAACAACTACCGGAGCGGTTTCCTTTATGAATCGTTTTTCAAATACCACCAGAGAAGTGGCTCAAAATGGTCGCCGTGGAGCATTGATGTTAACCATGGACGTGGCTCATCCTGATATAGAAGATTTTATTTCAATAAAACAAGATCTAACCAAAGTAACTGGTGCAAATATTTCTATCAGATTGTCTGATGCTTTTATGCAAGCGGTGGTAAATGACACAAAATTTACCTTACAATGGCCAATTGAGAGTCCAGAACCAAAATATACCAAAGAAATTGATGCCCAAGAATTGTGGCAAAAAATTATTAAATGTGCACATAATACGGCTGAGCCAGGATTGATTTTTTGGGATAGACAACATCACTATTCAACATCTTCAGTATATCCGGAATTTAAAAACAGCTCTACAAATCCTTGTTCAGAAATTGCCATGCAAGGCGGTGACAGTTGTAGATTAATTGCGGTAAATTTATTTAGTTTTGTTGATCATCCTTATACAAAAAAAGCCAAATTTAATACTAAAAAGTTTTATGAAGTAGTCTATGAATCACAACGTTTAATGGACGATTTGGTAGATTTAGAATTAGAAGCAGCAGATAAGATTTTAGCCAAAATAGAGGCTGATCCTGAACCTGATTATATCAAACGTACAGAAAAGGAAATTTGGCAACTATTGGCAGAAACGGGTAAAAAAGGAAGAAGAACAGGCTTAGGTTTTACGGCCTTAGCGGATGCTATTGCTGCTTTAGGAATAAAATTTGATACTGATGATGCACTGAAAGTAGTTGATGATATTATGAAAACCAAATTTACTGCTGAGTTTGATAGCAGTATAGATATGGCCATAAATAGAGGTCAGTTTGAAGTGTTCAATAGAAATATTGAAGATACCTCTGAATTTGTACAAATGATGAGTAATGAATTTCCTGATTTATATCAAAGAATGATGGACAACGGTCGGAGAAATATATCTATCAGTACGGTTGCACCTACAGGTTCTTTAAGTATGTTGGCTCAGGTCTCATCTGGTATTGAACCAGTATTTTTACTGTCATATGTGCGTCGTAGAAAAGTAAATACCAGTGATGAAAATTCAAAAGTCGATTTTGTAGATGATCTAGGAGATGCATTTGAAGAGTTTACAGTGTATCATAAAAAGTTTGAAACCTGGATGAATACCACTGGGAAAACCGAAATAAAGGATAGCCCTTATGCAGGAGCTACGGCTCCGGAAATAGATTGGAATAAGCGGGTTGAAATGCAATCATTAGTCCAAAAATATACTACCCACTCCATCAGTTCTACTATTAATTTGGCATCTGATGTTACTGTAGATATGGTTGGAGATATTTATATTGAATCTTGGAAAAAAGGATTAAAAGGAATTACCGTTTATAGAGACGGATCTCGTAGTGGTATTTTAGTTTCAACTGATGATAAAAAAGAGGAAAAAGACAATACATATCTTACTGAAACCTTTGTAGCGAAACGACCGGATAAAATTCAAGCCGAAATTATTCGTTTTCACAATGAATCTGAAAAATGGTTAGCCGTAATAGGTTTAATTGAGGGTAGGCCTTATGAGATCTTTACAGGAAAAATGAAAGATGCTTTTAATTTACCGCAATGGGTAGAAAAAGGATGGGTCTTAAAAAACAGAAGTGATAATGGAATTTCGAGATATGATTTTCAATATATTGATAGTGACGGTTATAAAACAACCATAGAAGGATTGTCTAGATCATTTGATAAAGAATTTTGGAATTATGCCAAGTTAATTTCAGGGGTATTGCGTCATGGAATGCCTATGGCTTATGTAGTTGATCTTATTCAGAATTTAAACTTATATGACGAGCATATCAATACTTGGAAAAATGGTGTAGCCAGAGCTTTAAAACGATTTGTTCCGGAAGGCACTCAAGCGGCTGATAAAAAATGTCCCGAATGTAATGATCCTGAAGGATTAATATTTGAAGAAGGCTGTTTGATTTGTAAAAGTTGTGGACACTCCAAATGTGGCTGACACTATTCTCTTAAAATAACTCTATACTGCAGAGCGGTTTGTTTATTGACGAAAATTATCAATTCTGAATTTGTTGTATTGGTAAAAGGTATTGTAAAAGTGCAGATATCATCTACACAATTTGGTACAATCTTCTCACTAAATTTATCCCCTTTAAAGGCGTAATATAAACTTAGGTTTTCAGGAATTTTTCCCATGGTAAATTTAATATTTTCACCAAGTTTAGCATGAATTTCACCTTTTAGAGGCGATAGAAGGGTAAGTTTATTTTTAAAGAATGCCATTTCGTAAATGGGACTTGTATAAAAATCTTGTTTTGAAATTTTCTTTCTTGTCATTAACCAAGTTGGTTCTGATGGAAAGTGAGTTTTGGCAAACTCTTCAGGTTTGGTAAAGAAAAAGAAATCATTAAAACGTTGTACCCATTTCGCACCATTAGTATAACCGGCACCCCAGGTGGCATCAATCAAATACCATTGTTTATTAATTTTTACAGCATTCCATGCATGATCCTCATTTTTAGGGATAACACCAATATTACTAACATCTCCTTTAGAAAACCCGCCTACCAACATACACGGAATACTTAACTTTTCAGATACCTGTTTAAAGGTTTGTGCATAGCCTTCACAGATGGCTTTTTTAGTTCGTAACGTACTATTTACAGTATTGGTGGTTATGGCGGTTTGCTTTCTTTGTAAATCTGCTTGATCGGTATAACTAAAATTGATGGCTGTATTACCACTGTAAAAAGTTTCTAAATCATAAGAAACATTTAAAGCCAACCATGTATAGATAGCTCTAACTTTATCTATATCAGTCGTAAAATCTTTAGCTATTTGCTCTGACAATTGGTCTGCATTGCCATATTTATTTGGATATAACCTAACAATACTGTCAACATTCTTAAAATTTTGAGCAGTTACTGCAATTAATGTAAAAAAAATAAAAAGGGTTGAAAATAGGAACTTCATACTTTTATAAAACATAATTTATGCCAAAAAAATTGTACTATTTCTGTTAAATTCTAAAAACACCACCAAAGGAAATAATACGTTGAAAATAAAAAAATGATTGAGAAGCACTATCAGACGGATCACTGGTAGTTCTTATATCATTCATATCTATATATCCTCCTTTAAGATCGCCTTGAATAAAAAAGTGTTTAAAAAAGGTAAAAGTTAATCCCGCTCTTACTGAAACCCCATATCCGGCAAGATGAAATTCATCATAACGATCCCTTGACAATAAAGTAGCATTGGTTTTTGGATATAAAACCCCTGCCCCAACACCTTCGCTTATATTGAGTTGAAATTTATCAGTGTTTTGAACATTAAAAATAGAGGAGATATCATCTACCCTAGAAAATTCAGTATGGATATAGTTCAATCCATCAGTATGTTCAAATGTAAGAAATTCTTCGGTCAATGGTATAGAGGCATTGTCATAGGTACCATTAAATTGAGCTCCTTGTTCTGTTGCTGACAGATTAATAATACCATCAATATTTGTAATTTGATTTTGAGTCATTACATATTTCATATGGTCAAGCCCTAAAGCAATAGCATAATGATCAGAAATAAAATAACCTATTTTGGCATTGGTTTGAGGAATGGTCATCCTAGCGGGATTGATATAATCTACATGCCATCCTTTAGGTTTGTCATGGGCTTTTACATCCTTAAGCGTAAAATCATAGTTATCACCTTTAAAATTGATGTCAGACCTTGAAAAAGACTCCCTATTGCCTCCCCAACTTAAAAAAAACTTACCTTTATTAGAGGATGTATATTTATTAGGTTCTGGCTCTTGTCCCGATAGTTTTACGGAAAATAAAAGCAAAAAAATACCTGTTATAGCTTTTAAAGAAGAATTAATCATTTAAGTAGAAAAATTATAGGTTAATTATTGTTTGCCTAATAGCAACTAGATTGGTAAGAAGGTTTTCTAAATGGTCTAAATGCAACATATTAGCACCATCAGATTTTGCATTGGCCGGATCAAAATGTGTTTCTAAAAAAAGACCATCAACACCAACGGCAATTCCTGCTCTGGCAATGGTTTCAATCATATCTGGTCTACCACCTGTAACTCCTGAAGTCTGATTGGGTTGTTGTAAAGAATGTGTTACATCTAATATTGTGGTAGCAAATTGTTTCAAGGTAGGAATGCCTCTAAAATCAACTATCATGTCTTGATAGCCAAACATAGTACCTCTATCTGTGACCATCACTTTATCATTACCACTATCTATAACCTTTGTTACCGCATGCTGCATGCTATCAGGACTCATAAACTGTCCTTTTTTTAGGTTGATTACTTTACCTGTTTTGGCCGCTGCCACCACCAAATCTGTTTGACGCACTAAAAAAGCAGGTATCTGCAAGACATCAACGTATTGTGCAGCTAAATATGCATCAGAAACTTCATGAATATCAGTAACAGTAGGTACTCCAAATGTTTTACCTACTTTTTTGAGAATTTTTAATGCTTTTTCATCACCAATTCCTGTAAAACTATCAACTCTTGAACGATTAGCTTTTTTAAAACTTCCTTTAAAAACATACGGAATTTCAAGGTTGTCTGTAATAGTAATAACTTTTTCGGCAATTCGTAATGCCATTTCTTCACTTTCAATCGCACAGGGACCCGCTAGTAAAAAAAAGTTTTGGCTGGTTGTATGTTTTATTTTTGGAATTAAAGAAATATCCATGCTTGTAATTTTGAACAAAAGTACAATTTTTAACAAGATTCAGTTATTATTAACACCAATTTTGTTTTGTGTTAATAAATGCTGTAAATGATAAAATCTAATGAAATAAAATTCGTTATGATAATACTACATTTTGTGGTAGATTGAACAAAAGTAGGCTAGGGTTAATAATTTCAAAGCATCATTAGAAATAATATAAGATTGATATGAAAAAAATATTTAAAATATTAGCTATTATTGTGGTGTTATTGCTTGCTGCAATAATAATTATCCCTATGATCTTTGAGGATAAAATTATCGATTTGGTGAAACAAACGGCAAATAATAATCTTAAGGCAACACTTGATTTTGAAGAAGCCGATTTAAGTATCTGGAGCAGTTTTCCAAATGCTGAGGTTTCCCTAAAAGAAGTTTCTTTGCTTAATAAAGCTCCCTTTGATGGAGATACCCTTTTTGCCGCGAATACCATTGACTTAAAACTTCCAATTAGACAGTTATTTAAAAAAAATGCAGATATCAGCATTACCCATTTTTTGATCGATGGTGCTCATCTTACTATTAAAGTTGATGAAAAAGGAAATGCAAATTATGATATCACCATTGATAAAAAAAAGAAAAGCACCGGTCAATCAGACCCTTTACAATTAAATTTAGAATCATATAAAATTATTAATAGTAATATTTCGTACCAAGACGAGTCCAGTAAAATATTTTTAGAATTATCTAATTTTAATCATTCCGGTGAAGGGAATCTTTCTTCTGAGCTTTCTCAATTGAAGACTACATCAAGCACATTGGCATCTTTTCAGATGGATAGTGTAGCGTATTTAAATAAAAATAGTGTACAATTAGATGCAATATTAGACATAGATCTTAAAGAAAATAAATATAGTTTTTTAGAAAATAAAGCTTTGATCAATCAGTTGCCATTGGTATTTGATGGGTTTATAAAACTTAATGAACATAACAAAGAAGTTAAAATTACTTTTAAAACACCATCTTCAGATTTTAAGAATTTTCTAGCTTTAATTCCTGAGGTTTATTCTAAAAATATTGAAGGCGTTACAACCACAGGAAATTTTGATGTGAAAGGAAATATAGATGGTATTATCGATGAGGTAAATATTCCTAGATTTAATATTTTGATAAATTCAAAAAATGCTTCTTTTAAATACCCTGATTTACCTAAATCACTACAAAACATCCATATAAATACAAAGATTGCAAATAAAACAGGTTTGACAAAAGACACTTATGTATTGATAGATACTCTGTCTTTTAGTATTGATAAAGAAATTTTTAATGCCAAAGCCGAACTTCTTGAAATTACAGAAAACATGAAGGTTAACGCTCAAGTAAATGGAAATCTAAATTTAGCCAATCTTGAAAAAGTGTATCCTGCGGAAAGCTTAAAAGATTTAAAAGGAATGCTGAACGTAAATGCCAATACGAGTTTTGATATGCTTTCTATTGAAAACAAAAAATATGAAAATACCAGAATTTCAGGGTTGTTTAAACTCTCAAATTTTGAATATGTCTCTGATGAACTTAGTGATAAATTAATGGTTGACAAAGCAGGACTTACTTTGAGCCCGAAAACGGTAAACCTAAATAGTTTTGACGCTAAACTAGGTAAAACAGATTTTAAAGCAACAGGAGTCATACATAACTTACTGGGATTTATATTTAATAAAGAAAATATAGAAGGAAAATTTAAGATTACTTCAAATACCTTTTCAGTAAATGATTTTAAGGTGGCAGAAGTAGAGAAAAAAGAAGATTCGACTGTAACAAAGCAAGAGAGTATTAAAATTCCTTCGTTTTTAGATTGTACTATTGACGCGAAAGCCAATACTGTTTTATATGATAATATTACATTAAAAAATGTATCGGGCACACTAATTATTAAAGATGAAAAAGCCGAATTAAAAAATATGAAATCTAATATTTTTGATGGAGCTTTAGGTTTTAATGGATCTGTGTCAACTAAAGAAGATACACCTAAATTTACAATGGATTTAGATGCCAAAAGTTTTAATATTGGTCAATCGTTTAAAGTTTTAGACTTGTTTAAAGCCTTGGCACCAATTGCCAATGCCATTGATGGGAAAATTAACGCTAATATTAGTTTATCGGGGAATTTAAAAGATGATTTTACTCCAGATTTAAGTTCATTAACGGGTAAAATGCTAGGCCAATTACTAAGTCCTAAATTGACTTCAGAAAACACACCATTACTGCAAAGTTTAGAGCAAAATCTTAGTTTTTTAGATACAAAAAAATTAAATCTCGAGAATTTAAAAACAGCTTTGCATTTTAAGGATGGTAAAGTACAAGTAGATCCGTTTTCCATTGATTATGAAGATATTAAAATTGATATTTCTGGAGGCCATGGTTTTGACAATACTTTAGGTTATGAAGCTGTTGTCAATGTTCCTGCAAAATATTTAGGAAATGAAGTATCTCAATTAATCACTCAATTGAATGATGGTGAACAAGAGCATATTAAGATCCCTGTCAATGCAATTATTTCGGGAAATTTTACCTCTCCGGCAATAAAAACAGATCTAAAATCTGCCATCACTAATTTAACACAACAATTGATAGCAAAACAAAAGGATAAATTAATTGAAAAAGGAACTGATGAAGTAACAGACGCGTTAAAAGATTTGATTGGTGGAGGTGAAAAAAATAAAGATTCAACAGCAACAGACTCTATACATACGCCAAAAAAAGATATCACTAAAGATATTGCCAAAGATGTTCTAAAAGATATTTTTGGTAAGAAGAAGACAAAAAAAGATACGGTAAATTAACTTCGCTCTCAAAAAAAGAAGATATAGATGTTAATACCTTCAAGTTTTGAAACTTGACGGTAAATTATTTGGTATAAATTCAAATGGTTACATTTTAACTATAATATATCCATTCTTGGTTTTTCTATGGTGTTTACCATTCCAAAAATAATATCTTTTGCCTTTTACATAGACTATTCTATGATTTTTTGGAGCTACTTTTACAACAACAGTACGGGTATGAGCTGGTCTTACAGTAGTAATACAAGATATACTGAACGAAATGGCTATTAGGCCAAAAACAATAATAAATAACTTTTTCATTTTTCTAAATTTTAGCATTTTAATCTAAGACTTAGATCAATTGAAAAGGTTTAACCCAGATTATGTAATAGTTTACGTTATGAGTTACGAAAGCATAATAAAATAGGGTGTTTTACTAAATTAAGCGTAGCACCGCTACGGTTAGTTTTGAAAACTCAGTGAAACGACCTATTTTGCAGTGATTTCTGAACGGAATAGGAAGACTATTACATAATCTGGGTTAAATTTTACATACCTTTAATGATCCTTTTAGATTTATAAATGGCTGCAATAGTTGGGTTATTTGGTGATTCTTGCAGTAAGACAAATTCGTCATTTTTTGAGACAAAACCAGGAGATAAGATTTTAAAGTAGGTACCACTTTTGGTAGAATTCCAAAATTGTTTGATAATTTTAGGGTTATTAAATCTGACACCCAATTTATAACAGGGTTGTCTGGGTTTGGTAACTTCTATTTTAGCTTCACCTAATTGATATATATTACCTACATGAATTTTAGTCTCATCTAAATTAGCAACAGTTAAATTTTCTCCAAACATACCATAATTCCAATCTAAATCAGGGTACAAACTTTTCCAATAAGCATAATGATTTTCACTATAGGCATAAACCGCCTGAAGAATACCTCCATGATATTTTCTATCTACTACATTATCATTTTGTACATCTTCAACATCTAAAAAAATAGGTTCTGGTACAGGGTATTTAAAAATTCCTGTTTCAACAATTCTTTTTCTCCATTGTATTTTTTTTCGCTCACCAATATTTACCGATATAACTTTCATAGATACAAATTTTAATAATAAACAATCCTTTTGTTATGCACTAAATTCTCATTTTTCGCTCTCTAGCAGGTCAGCTATTTTTCTATCATTTGCTAAACGAGGCACTTTGTTTTGTCCCCCTAATTTGCCTACGGATTTCATATAATTTTGAAAACCGCCCTTCTTTACTTTGGTTACTTTAAGCGGTTGTAAAATATGGCCAATGATCAAATCGTAATAATAAGAATTTTGTTTTTGCATACTGGTATCCACTTTAGTGATAAAATCATCTAAATCAACGGGTTCATTTTCAAATTCTATAAACCATTCATGGTAAGGCAGTCCTTGTTTTGGATTTATTTGTGGTGCAACTGTAAATTCATTAATGGTAATATTAGTTCCTAGCACAGCATCTTGCAAAGCCTGTTCAACTTCTTTAGTAATAACATGTTCACCAAATGCAGAAATAAAATGTTTAATTCTACCAGAAACAATAATCCTATGCGGTTTTAGTGAAGTGAATTGTATGGTATCACCAATATTATATGCCCAAAGACCTGCATTGGTAGAAATAATCATTACATAATTTACATTCAACTCAACATTGCCTACAGTAACCCTTGTTGGATTTTCATCAAAAAACGCATCAGCTTTTATAAATTCATAAAAAATACCGTCATTTAACAATAAGAGCATTCCTTTTTCATCTTGTTTGTCTTGAAAGGCAAAAAAACCTTCAGATGCAGGATACAATTCAATCGCATCTACTTTTTTACCTATCATTTTCTCAAACTTATTTCTATAAGGTTCAAAATTTATACCTCCATAGACAAACAAATTAAAATTAGGGAAAATTTCGCTTATGGTTTTTCCAGATTTGGCAGTCAGTTTTTCAAAATACATTTGTACCCAAGACGGTATGCCGCTTATGAGCGTCATATCTTCCTTAAGGGTTTCAGCAACAATAGCATCTACTTTTGTTTCCCAATCGTCTATACAATTGGTTTCCCAACTTGGCATTCTATTTTTTTGAAGATATTTAGGCACGTAATGGGCAACGATTCCTGATAACCTTCCTGTTTTAATTCCGTTTTTTTCATCAATAATGGGGCTGCCCTGTAAAAAAATTAGCTTACCATTTACAAAATCGGCTTTACCGGTTTCGGCAATATACATCAACAAAGCATTTCTCGCCGCCTTTATATGAAAGGGCAAAGATGCTTTTGTTAGAGGAATATATTTTGCTCCTGATGTGGTACCCGACGTTTTTGCAAAATACAATGGTTTACCTTCCCAAAGTACATCAGACTTACCCTTTAATGTTTGCTCAATATATGGTCTTAAACCTTCATAATCCCTTACAGGAACACACTTGCTAAAATCTTGATAGTTATTGATGGTATTAAAATAATGGTCTTTTCCAAAAGCGGTATTTTTTGCCTGAGCAATTAATTTTCTAAAAACTTTTTCTTGGGTTTTTTCGGGTTGGCTTGCCCATTTATAAATGCGTTTTTGAACTCGTTTGGCAATTGGTTTGGCTAAAATAGACTTGATCCGTATTGAACTCATCTTGACTTTCTGTTAGGAACCGAAGATTTGGGCTCTTGTGACATAATGAAGACTTTTTTTTGAAACATAATTATAGCTATTTTATCCAAAAATGACAACATTAGGGTGCAAAATGTGAAATTTGCAGTTAAAAAAGAATATAAAGACAAGTTCATTATTTGAAATCTATATAGTTTAATGGATCTACCGGAAACCCATCATTCCACAATTCAAAATGCAGATGTGGCCCGGTTGATAATTCTCCGGTAGAACCGGCATTGGCAATAGCTTCACCAGATTTTACAATATCACCCTGTTCTTTGTGTATAGAAGAATTATGTTTGTAAACAGATAGAAACCCTTTGGCATGTTCTAAAATAATTACAAAACCTGTTTCTGCAGTAAAGCCTGTAAAAATCACAGTACCATCTGCTACTGCTTTTACCGGTGAATCTTTTTCTACTGCTATATCAATGGCATAATGCTTATCCTCTATACTGTAAACATCTGTAATTTTTCCGTTTATAGGGGCAAAGAATACCAAGTCAGTCTTTTTAGTTGCTTTTTCAAATACACTATATCTATCTTCTCGTTCTACATCTTCCCTAAAAACAGAATCTACCGGGCTAATTTTTAAATCAGCATCTTCAATACGTAGTTGTTCAGCAATAGAATCTTTATTGAGATTAATATCTTTTACTTTACCTGTTAAAACTTGCTGAATATTCTGAATATAAAGATCATTAACGGCTAATTTTTGCTGAAGAGAATCTACTTTATAGACTAAATCTGTGGCTTTTTTCTTTAATGAAGTAGAAGAATAGCCAGGTATATATTCTTTAAGAGGCGTAAAGGCTATTAAAAATATTGTTACGCCTACTAAAAGCACGGAAAATAAAGAACCTAATATAAGTGCATTTAATCTATTGAGTTTAAATGAAAAACGCTCCTCAAAAGTATCTTCATTCAATACCACAAACCTATATTTAAAGGTCAGTTTTTCCTTAATTTTAGCTTTATCTATATTCTTTTTTGCCATATACTGTAAATACAAATATACAACGGTTTTTTGAGTTAGAAAGCGGGAAATTGTTGTGAAATAATTTATGTTCTATAAAAATTCATCTCATCAATATATTGCCAAACATGACAGGGTAATAATGGTTTTATATTTTTTTGATTGGCAATGGCATTACGGATAAACGTTGATGATATTTCCATAATTGGAGCATCAACACTATGAATTTTAGGGTGATTGTCAAATTGAGTTTTTATACTTTCACCTTCATAAACTCTAGGATACACGTAAATATCATGATTTTCTAAGATAACCTCATAATTTTTCCATTTATGAAAAGAAGATAAGTTATCTTTTCCCATAATGAGATTAAAATGATGCTGCGGATATTTTTCTGAAATATGAGCTAAGGTATTTACAGTATAATTGGGTTGAGCTAAGGTAAATTCTATTTTAGAGGCCTTTAATTTGGGATAATCTTCTGTGGCAATTTGCACTAATTGATAGCGATGATTGTCGGCCAGCAAAGACGATTTCTTTTTAAAAGGACTATGTGGTGTTATAACAAGCCATACTTGATCTAGATTAGAAAATTCAACCAAATGATTAGCAATGGCTAAATGACCTATATGTATAGGGTTAAAAGTGCCAAAATATAAACCTATATTCATTTTAACGCTCTTTATTATAAACGGTTTCTCCCCCTTTAGTGTCTACGGGGCCTACAAATGCTTCAACTAAACTTTCGGCTTCTTTTAAGGCGATTGCTAAATCGTAATTCTTAATAATTTTGTCAAATTGTGGAGCAGTTGCCAATTCTACTGAAGCTTTGGCTATCCGCATATTGATACGATCGTCACTTTCGGTTTTTCGTTTCTTTAACCTGATTTTCAATTCATCTACACTTGGTGGTTTTACAAAAACAGCCAAGGTTTCTTTCGGGAATTTCTTTTTAATTCTAAGCCCTCCGGCTACATCAATATCAAAAATAACATGCTTTCCTTTTGACCAAATACGTTCAACTTCACTTTTTAGTGTACCGTAAAAATTATCTCTGTAGACTTCTTCCCACTCTAAAAAATCATCATTTTTAATATGATTTTTAAATGATTTTAAGGAGATAAAATAATAATCTTTTCCGTCAATTTCTTCTCCACGCTTTTCACGCGAAGTAGCCGAAATTGAAAATTCTAAATTCAGAGATTCAACACCTAGTAAATGTTTTACTATAGTAGTTTTTCCAGAACCAGATGGAGCTGAAAATACGATGAGTTTACCTTTATTTTTATCCGATTTTTCTTTGTTTTCCATCTAAATAACGAATGCTTTCTAAATATAGTAATAAATACTTTTTGGTACTTTTTGATATTACTGTTAAATTATTATTGTACTAATTATGAGTGCATTACATTTAATAAGATTAATTTACATACTGAGCAGTATGTTTTTAATCTTACAAAAATTATAATATTATAGCTATTAACTTATAATACATTTAATAATTGCTCTTTTATTTTTTCTAACTCATCTTTCATTTGTACTACTACTTTTTGCATAGGTGCAAAATTAGATTTTGAACCTGTAGTATTAATTTCTCTACCAATTTCTTGAGAGATAAAAGCCAGTTTTTTACCATTAGATTCCTTACTGATCAATTCTTGTAAAAAATAATCTAGGTGGTTTTTTAGTCGCACTTTTTCTTCTGTGATATCTAATTTTTCCAAGTAATACATCAATTCTTGTTCAAACCTGTTTTCATCAACATTTTGTTTAAGATCAGCTACAGCTTTTTCTAGTCGTTCACGAATTTGTGCTAACCGATCTTCATCTAATCTAATAACATCTTCAGATAATTGTTGAATATTTTGAATACGCATAGTAAAATCATGTGCCAAAACAGCACCTTCATCGGCTCTAAAAGTTTTTACTTCATCAATAGCATCGTCAATAGTTTTATCAATTTCTGTCCACTCGCTTTCATCAAATTCCTCACGTTCAGTTTTTAATACATCAGGCAAACGCATAGCAATTTCCAATGTATTTTCAGGGCTGGTTTCTGCTATACCTCTTAATTGATCAATATAATGATTTACCACTTCTTTGTTAATTATAGTGGTAGTTTCAGTGCCGGTACTCTCGATAAATATTGAAAAATCAACTTTCCCTCTTAACAGTTGTTGAGAGAGTTTACTTCTTACTTCTAATTCTTTTTCTCTATAGGCTGAAGGAACTCTTACGTTCAAGTCTAAATTTTTACTATTTAAAGTTTTAATTTCTACAGTTACTTTTTTTTGAGGTAATTCTGTTACAGCTTTACCGTAACCGGTCATTGATTGGATCATATATTATTGATAAGGTTTAGGCAAATTTACATAAATTATAACAATGACCTTTTACTATTTTATTTGTTTATTTCTATTGGTCATGGTAACAATATATACGCCCGTAAAAATGAGCAAAGTTGCAATTATTTTAACCATATTTAGAGTATCACTTTTTGTGATTAATGCATAAACAGTGGCAATTACGGGTTGTAAGTATATAAAAACACTTAAAGTTGTAGGCTTCAATTTTGTCAAGGCAAACAAATTGAAAAGGTAAGTTAAAAATGTAGTAAAAATGACTATAAATGCTATTTTCCAATAGATGTTTATGGGTATTTGCTGCCATTGTATTTCTTGAAGCTCGGATAATCCGAAAGGTAATACAATTAATAACCCGAATGAATATATCCATTTGACTAAGGTTAAAGGATGGTATTTGTCCGTTAATCTTTTAACAATAATTAAATACAAACTATATATTGAAGCATTTACAAACACTAACAGGTTTCCTAAAATTGTATTTTTACCGGAGGCCATGTCCTGTCCGTATACTATTAAAAAAAATGCTCCGGTAAGGCCTATAAAAATGCCTATAATTTTTAAGATAGTTACTTTTTCTTTTAGAATAAGTGTTGAAAGCACCAATACCAAAATAGGTGTTGTTAACATGATTACAGAAGCACTTATTGGTGTGGTAAGACTTAAGCCTTTAAAGAAGGTGAGCATGTTAAGAGAGGCTCCAAAAAGTGCAGCCAAACATATTCTAAAATAATCTTGTCGTTCAATTTTCTCCTTTTTTGCGAAAAAACTTATCAACCAAAAGAGCAGTGTTGCACCGATAACCCTCAGAAGAATAAAACCATAGGGTTTTATATATAAAGGCATTACTTCTTTAGCGATAGTAAAACTTACACCGTAGATTAGGGCAGCTAAAAATGCTAAGATCAGTGCTATATTTCTAGAACTCATAAATCAATTTAAAAATAAAAAAGTAATGGTAAAAATTAACCATTACTTTCTTATATATTATTTTTTATAGAAGTGCTAATTATTTAGCTGCATCATAACGTTTTTCAATTTCATTCCAATTAATTACATTAAAAAACGCGTTGATATAGTCAGGTCTTCTATTTTGATAATTCAAATAATAAGCATGTTCCCAAACATCTAAGCCTAAAATTGGTGTCCCACCACAACCAACACCAGGCATTAAAGGATTATCTTGATTTGGGGTAGAGCAAATATCAACTTTACCGCCTTCATGTACACAAAGCCAAGCCCAACCAGAGCCAAATCGAGTAGCAGCAGCTTTGGCGAATGCATCTTTAAATCCGTCAAACGACCCAAAAGCATTATCTACAGCATCAGCTAAAGCACCAGAAAGCCTTCCTTTTCCTTCAGGGTTCATTATTTCCCAAAACAAACTATGATTATAAAAACCACCACCATTATTTCTAACAGCTGCATTTTTCAAATCTAAATTTGCTAAAATTGACTCAATTGATTTGCCTTCAAGGTCAGTACCAGAAATGGCATTATTTAGGTTGTTTGTATACCCTCCATGATGCTTAGTATGGTGTATTTCCATTGTTCTTGCATCAATATGTGGTTCTAACGCGTCATAAGCGTAAGATAATTTTGGTAATTCAAAAGCCATGATTTTATATTTTTTAAAAATTAAACTAATTTACAAGCCAAAGATAAAAATTTTGATGGTAAAAGACCATCTCTATAGATAGAATGTTTTTATAGACAAATAGAAAGGTTTTATTGCTTTAGTTTATTAATTCTTAATTTGTGAAAGGCCTTATTCACAGAGTTATAGGTAATTTGTTGGTGGTTTAATATTTTAATCAATTCAATTTTTTCTTCTGGAGAGGCACCTAATTGATTTAGAATATTTTGTAAATGCATTTTCATATGACCCTGTTGAATACCAGTAGTTGTCAATGCTTTTAAGGCTCCAAAGTTTTGAGCTAATCCTGCAACCGCAATGATTTGCATGAGTTCTTTAGCGGATGGATTTTGTAAGATTTCTAATGATAGTTTTGCCATAGGATGTAGTGCTGTTAAGCCTCCTACAGTACCTAAGGCTAAGGGGATTTCAATCCAAAATTTAAAAATACCATCATCTATTGAACAATTGCTTAGGCTTTTATAGACACCACTTTTTGCTGCATAGGCGTGAACTCCGGCTTCAACGGCTCTAAAATCATTCCCTGTAGCAATAACCACAGCATCTATACCATTCATAATCCCTTTGTTATGTGTAACTGCCCGGTAGGGTTCAACTTGAGCAATTTGAACTGCTTGGTAAATTTTTTGAGCAATTATAGTTGCATTTTTACCTAACTCTTCAATTTTACAACTGACTTGGGCTTTTACCAAACAATCGGGTATATAATTTGATAAAATACTCATCACTATTTCTATATCTTCCTTTCTAAAAGCTGTTGCCATAGCCTCTAAACAAGAGTTTATAAAATTAGCACCCATGCTGTCTTTGGTTTCAAAAGTGACATGTAATAGGTAGTAATTATCAAGTTTATCTGTTTTATTTTTAAGTTCAATGTCTAAAATACCACCACCACGCTTTTGCATATTTTTGGTTATAGCTTCAGTTGCTTTAAATAGTTGTGGTTTAATATCGTTAAAATATTTCTCTAAGGCATCAAATTTACCTTTATACATAAAATGCACTTGACCAATTTTAGTGGTTGAGATGACTTCGGCTGTAAATCCACCCCTAGTACTCCAAAACTTAGCCACTAGAGCCGCTGCGGCAACTACTGAGCTTTCTTCAATTGCCATGGGTATGGCATAAGATTTTCCATTAATTATAAAATTTGGGGCGATACCATAAGGCAAGTAAAAATTTGAGATGGTATTTTCTATAAACTCGTCATGTAGTTGTTGTAATTTTTTATTGCTATTCCAATATTGCTCTAATGTAGTTTCTGCGTTTGGATTGTCAGATAAAAAATTGCTGATTAACCAATCTATTTTTTGTTGTTTATTGAGTTTAGAAAATCCGGAAATGGTCTTTGTCATGTAGCGTTGGTTTCTATAAATAAGCTGTAAAGATAATAATTATTATAGCGTTTAAATTTAGGATCTACCATCTAAAAAACTAAATTCTTTAATTTATAATTGATATTAGCCGAAATTTACGTAAACTTGAATCCCTATTTTATAAAATGATTACTTTTATCAAAATTTATAAGAACTAACTATAAATTAAACCCAAAATTTATGTCAGAAATTTCAAAACAGCCTTATGAACAAGAAACATTAGGACACCCAACAGGATTGTTTTATTTATTTTTTGCTGAATTATGGGAACGCTTCAGTTTCTATGGAATGAGGGCATTGTTAATGCTTTACATGGTGAATGAAATTTTTAAAGCCTTAACCGAAAGAGATGTAGCAGCAGCAGCAGTTTATGCGTCATATGGATCTTTAGTGTATGCTTCGACTGTAATTGGTGGAAGAATTTCTGATAAAATATTAGGGATGAGAAGTTCCATATTCTTAGGTGGAATTTTAATGGCAATTGGTCATTTCGTATTGGCCATCGAAAATAATATTGCTTTTTTCTTAGCACTGTCATTCATTATTGTAGGGAATGGTTTTTTTAAGCCTAATATATCCACTTTTGTTGGTTCATTATATAAAGATGGTGATAGAAGAAAGGATTCTGGGTTTACTATTTTTTATATGGGTATAAATATTGGCGGTTTTGTGGCTCCTTTGCTTTGCGGATGGTTGGCTGCAGAGTATGGCTGGCATTATGGTTTCGGTTTAGCAGGAATTGGAATGTTAACAGGATTAATTTTCTTTTGGAGTGGCATTAGAAAAAATGTCTTTGGTGATAGAGGTTTACCTCCTAGTAGAGAGATCTATGAGAAAAAAATATTGGGAATCCCTCAAAAAACGTTAGTACCAATGGTGGCATTCTTGGCTACACCTTTGGTTGCTTTATTATTGTCTTCATATAAATCACTTGGGAGTGAAGATTCTTTTTTAGCGGATAAAAACTATGTTAATATTTTATTTTATTTAATTGGAATAGCCGTAATTATTTATTTGTCTATTATTATCTATAATTCGAAGCCAGACGAGCGAAAAAAGCTGTTTATGGCGGTATTGATAACCTTTTTTATGACATTATTCTGGGGGTTTCATGAATTGTCGGGGAGTGTAATTACCCTATTTGCAGATAGAAATGTGAACTTAGATGGTATCATGAATGCAAGTCAGACCAATTCTTTAAATTCACTGGTTATTATCATTTTATCTATACCTATATCTTTATTATGGGCCTACCTTTCAAAAAGGAATTTAAACCCTAGAACTCCTTATAAATTTGGACTTGGGCTGGTATTAGCGGGTTTAAGTTTTTATATTTTATCCTTGAGTGGTGGTAGTGCGGATGCAAATGGAATGGTACCTTTTGCCTACTTAATTATTATGTATTTTGTCTTATCTATTGGTGAATTATTTATGTCGCCCGTAGGTTTATCAAAAATCACCGATCTTTCTCCAAAAAGGATAGTTGCCTTTATGATGGGTATTTGGTTTCTTTCATCTGCCTATGCTTTTCAGATTGTAGGGTTTATCTCTAAACAATTAGCCATTGAAAGTACAGATGTTAATGTTGGAGGTTTAGATACGCTACAAGTTTATATAGATGGTTTTAGCTTGATAGCAAAATATTCCTTAGGTGTGGGGTTAATAGTGCTATTATTTTCTCCATTAATGAAAAAACTTATGGGTAACGTCCATTAATAAAACATTTTTTAAACCTTCTATTTAACTTAGAGGGTTAATTATTTTTACAAAATCTAAAATACATCATATGAACACAGATATTGAAAATTTATTTAAAGACAAAGTTTTAGGGCATCCGGCAGGATTGTTTGTATTGTTTTTTACTGAAATGTGGGAACGTTTTTCTTTTTATGGCATGCGTATTCTACTGGTATTATTTTTAACAGCACCGTTGATTGGTGATAATCCGGGTTGGGAATGGCCTAGAGAACATGCGTTGGCTCTTATAGGTACTTATGCATCTTTACTTTATTTAACCCCAATAGTTGGCGGTTATATTGCTGATAAAATTACAGGATACCGTATTGCTGTTGTAATTGGATGTACAATCATGACCCTTGGGCATGCTTCTATGGCACTAGAAACAACCATGACCTTTTATTTTGGCTTGGCATTATTGGTTATTGGTACAGGCTTTTTTAAGCCAAATATTACTTCGATAATATCTGAAATGTATAAAGGCAAAGAATCTAAAAAAGACGGTGCTTATACCATTTTTTATATGGGTGTTAATGCCGGTGCATTTTTTGGAATGATGCTGTGTGGTTATTTGGCGGAAAACTACGGATGGTCTTGGGGCTTTGGTTTGGCAGGTATATTTATGTTTCTAGGCATGTTACAATTTTGGTTAGCCGGTAATTTATTTGGCAGTATTGGAGCTAAACCGAGTAAAATTTACGAAGTTGAACTACCACAAAACAGTAATGAAGAAAATCCGGTTAAAGAAGAAAATGTTAATGAAAAATTAAACCCATTTACAATTTTTGATAAAATTTTAATTGTCTTTTCAGCTATTGGGGGTTTAATTTATTTGTTTAACGACCCACTTGAAAAAATTGGAGGTAAGAGTTTAGCCCCCTTTGAAGTATACGGGTTAAGCGGTTCAAATATAATTGTGTTAAGTGCATTAGTTCTTTTTTTAGTGCTATTGATTACAAGAATATCTCGTTATTTACCTATCGTAAGAGATCGGATTATTGCTGTTTCAATATTCGGTGTTTTTACCGTATTCTTCTTTGCATTTTTTGAACAATCTTTAGGTTCTATGACCCTTTTTGCAAGAGATTATACAAATAGAGAGTTATTAGGTAATTCAGCAATGATCTTTAAAGTAGTAGATGCTATTTTAACAATAGCACCATTAGCCATAATCACTTGGGTTCTATTTTTATTATTCAAAAAAACATATTCTAGAATTAGTTTGTCCAATATCATATTAGCAATTGCCTTTATAGGAATTTGGGGACTGGTAATTTTCAGAGTAAATGATAAACTTTCTTCTGATGCCGCTCAAATTGATGCTACTTGGTTTGGAATTTTGAATTCATTCTTTATAATTTCGTTAGCTCCTTTCTTTTCAAGATGGTGGGAAAGCAAATACAATCCTAGTGCTGCTATGAAATATGGTATTGGATTGATCTTGTTAGGTCTTGGATTTGCTATATTATCTTATGGTGCATCGGATATTCCTTCAGGTGCGAAAACAGCTTCAGTAAGCATCGTATTTTTAATTCTTGCCTATTTATTTCATACCATGGGAGAATTGTGCTTATCTCCTTTAGGATTATCCTATTTGAGTAAGTTGGTGCCAGCTAGAATGATTGGATTTATGTTTGGTATTTGGTATCTAGCCATTGCAGTTGGTCAAAAAGCAGCTGGAACCATGGGAGGGATGATTGATAAAATATCTGAACAATACTCCTTAGGTACCTTCTTTTTAATTTTTACATTGATTCCCATTGGAGTTGGTTTTATATCAATATTACTAAACCCGGTATTAAAAAAATTGATGCATGGTATT
>DEIV01000107.1 GCA_002352665.1 Flavobacteriaceae bacterium UBA2765 | reverse complement strand
CTACAACTGGATACTTTATTGTTTTTAATAAGACCATTACGTGCATAATTTAGAGCAGCGGTAACAGTAGCTCCTTCGATGTCCAATACCCAATTATAATGACCTGCTGCAACAATTCCTATATTTTGCACTTCGGTTATGGTATTATTTGAGATTTCAAACCCATCAACATTACCGTTCACTTGAATAGCTTCTGTCCAGCCTGGTATAACATTATGAATGTAATTATTTTTGATTATAAGATTTGTAATTGGAACCATATCGGTTCCAGTTACATTGATAGCACCAGAATTATCTCCTCCTTGAGCTGTTTTTAGTATTGCTATTTCATTGACTGTAAAGTCTAATCTATTCTTCATAGGATCAACATCCAGTGTCCAAGAAAAATCATAAATTTCATTATCTGTTATTATTACATTTTTAACAGTATTGGCTACTTGAATACCAAATTTTGTGTCTTTAACTAAAACGCCATTAACTAGAGAGTCAAGAGTTTGATTATTTCTCAAACCTTTAAGTTTAAAACCTTGAACTATCACATTTTCCGCACCTGAGGTCACTGCAATTAGCGATGCAAACTTTTTGGTATGTAAATTAGTTCCATCAATAAAAACATCTCCTTCAGCACGTAAGGTTAACCAATAGCTATCCTTACCTCCATTGGTTGATGTAAGAAAAATCATTTCGCTAACATTTGGTGAATACGTTCCTGCTTTTACGACAACTTCTTCGTTTGATACCATTCCGGCAATTCCCTGTACATTACCTCTATAATCAAGTGCTGCTCTAATCGTAGTAAATGGAAATACTTCAGTTCCATCTGAAGCCGTACTTCCATTATAACTGGCATCCACATATAATACCGCTTGTCTAGTTTGAGCCATACTTCTTTCATTGAACCCAAACATTGAGAAAAGAACCAAGACCATCATGAATGGTTTTGTTATATTTATTGATTTTAGAAAGACCCATAACCTTGGCTCAAACCCAATTGATCTAAAACATGAATTTAGTTTGGTAAATAGTGTTTTCATAATTTGTTTTTTAGAGTTAAATTTTTATATAAGTTTTGTTTTTATTCATATACCATAATAGTAAATAAAGGATTCCAAATCCACCCAAAGTGGCGAAAGCATTATAATAATCTCCTGTAAATTGTTCAACGCCAAAGAGTAGTTGTTTAGCAATTTCTGGAAAGTCAAAAACATGTGAGGCAACATATGCTGTTATAGCATTTACACCTATCACTTTTAAAGGGAATGCCCATTTTTTATATCCTTTTACATCTACTATCCAATAAAATAATGCAAGTAAAAGGAAACATATACCTGATGTGAATAACACAAAAGTGCTAGTCCATATCTTTTTTACAATAGGATGCCAAAGATTTAATAAAAGCCCTAAAACTATTCCAGATACACCAATTACGGAAAGATACACCGTCGTTTTTTCTCTAGGTAATGCTGAGCGAAGCAATTCTCCGGCAAATAAACCAGATAATGTAGTCGCAATAAATCCTAAACTTGTTAATAACCATGTGTATTGATAACCGTCATCAAAACGCCCAAAAACATAGTGATCTATATAGAGTGCAATGTTTTTATCAGAAAGCAATTCACTATTACCCATTCCAGGAATATTAGTAAATTCAAGTAAAAACGCGTATAGTGTCAGACATAAAGCAAAAAGTAAATACCTTCCTTTTTTAGGCAAATGGATATAGGCTATACACGAAAATAGATAACCTACCGCTATCGCTTGAAGTGTATTACTAAAAATTTGAAATTTTTCAATGTTAAAGTGCAGCAAATTACCTTGAACAATCCATCCTAAAATAAATAAAATTATAAATCGACGGACTAAATGTGGATAGAGTTTTATTTTATGGTCAATTTCATTTATCCTTTTACCCATTGAAAAAGGAATTACTACACCTACCACAAAAAGAAATAATGGCATTATGATATCATAAAAATGAAAACCAAACCATTCAGGGTGTTCGAACTGGGTAGCTAAAGCACTTGTTAATTCTGATTGAGCTCCTTCATGAAGACTACTAAAAAAGCGGTCTGCAAAAATTATCATTAACATATCAAATCCTCTAAGTACATCTACTGACATTAATCTGGTATTATCTGTAGAAGAACTATTCATTTTATTACAGTGCGTTACAATTATTTTTATAATACTGAAATTTATCTTATTCCATAAACTTAGCAATCAGTTATTGCCGATAAATTCTTTATCTTCTTCTTTATCTATGTTTTCAAACTTAGAAAACATACAACGTGGTAATCATTGATCAAATTTGCTTACAAAATTAACCTTGGCAGAATCCTACGAATCTATACCAATCTACCAAGGCTTAACCAACTCAAACTATTGTTTTTATGGCATAAAAAAATCTTACACTTAAAGTTCAATTGTTACAAATGAACTGGTTGCTGTTACTTCGGGGAAACTAGCTACAAGAGCCCATCCGCCTGTTAGTTCTGTAAAAGCAAATCCTATTGTGTCTCCTAAAGTTCCCAATTGAGTTTTTGGTATGCTAAACTCAATAGCATTAATATCATTTGAAACATTAACTATTCCTGAAGATATCATATTGGCTCCAGAACCACCTATCCAGTTCCATGCCCAGCCTCCATTGGGGTCAGCATGTTCATAAAAAGCACCCCAAGAATTACTTAATAATGGCCCTTCAAATAAGTAATCCGCCCCAGAACCATTAGGCCATTGCCAGCTTAGAAATCCGGTACTTGAATTACCATCAGAATCAATAAATATATCTACTAATTCCATGAGCATTGTGCTATTTCCTTCTAAATAAACGTTTACATTTTCACCACCTCCCCAAATTTTTATTTTTTGCATTGAACCCGTACCTGAAGCACTCTCATCATACGCTACTTCAACATCTTCCCAATCATCAAATTCACCGTCAATTTCGATATCTATGATTATGATTTTAGGTGCGATAATGGTCTTAGCAATATAGTCTTCACCACCCGACTCGTTAGTCACCGTTAAAGAAACTATTAATTCGCCTCCAATTTTATAGGTATAAATCGGATTTTCTTCATCAGACAGGAAATAAAGATCTCCAAAATCCCATCTATAAGTAGATCCATTAGTAGAGAGGTTTGTAAATGTAAATGTGCTACCGTCATTTGTAAAAGAAAAATCAGCAGTAGGTTTTGCACCTCCATCATTAGTATCGTCTGACGAGCAAGCTGTAAACAATACTATTGCAATCAAATAATAAAATAGTTTTATGGTTTTCATAATTATTTATATTTTAAATTTTTAGATAATTTATTTAATAGTTACTGAATGTGATAATTTATTAAGACCTTTTGAACTTTCCCAAAGACCCTTATTGGCCAAACGGATATTATAATCGGGCTTATTGGCTATATTTTCAAAAGAATCTTCAATTTTTATTAAGAGTTCATATTTACCTGATGGAATATTTGAAATAGAGACAGATTCAGTCAATTGAAAACTAACTTGTGGAACAACGTAGCGGATATCAAAATTTAATTTTTTGCTATATTCTGCACCATTCTCAGCAGATCTAAATACTAGCAAAGCATTTTTACGATTATAAACCGGTGCATAACCCAAATTATTGATAATGACATTTAATTTAAAAGACCCGTTAATATCAACTTCTTTTGGCAAACTAGCAGATTCAAATGAAATCCTATATCCCAGTTTTTTTTGAAAATCGACAAAACAATTATTGTTTCTCCATTCTTGAAGAACAGGACCATAATAATCAAGATTTAAATAAGTCCATTTTAATAAGGTCATTTCATTTTCGGCAGTAGTACAACTGGCTGTTGGTACGCCACTTGGAGGGCAAGTTTCTCCACCAGTAGGCACAAAATTAGCTTCTTGGCTTATATAACTTTTTTCTTCATCAATATTTTGATATGTCCCATAATCATCAAGACTTGCCATAAAGCAATCATTATGGAATCCAACTCGGGCAATATCTGTTGTACCATATCCAACACTATTATCTATCGCTGTAGAATATTCAAAAACTTCTTGTTTATACAGAGGTGTTCTTAATTGAATTTTAATCTCCTTAGGAAAAACTTCTAATAGTTTATTTAATACTAAGGTTTTGTTTGTCACAGAAGTTAATCCGTTACTAGAGAAGTACCATTCGCCCCAAGCTCCTATAAAACCAGCTTGAACAAAAGCAATTACATCTGCATTGTCTGTAACCAAAGGCTTAAGCTGGTCTAAATGCGACTGAATGATATTGTATGGAGCATCGGTTCCATCAATTTGATCTGTATATGCGAACCGTAAAACGCACTTAATTCCGGCATTTCTTAATCTTTCAAAATCAGTTTTAATTAAATCTAATTGTGTCTGACTCAAGGTTGTCGCTTTAAAATTTTCTAAATAATAAAGACGTAATATCAACGTTACATTTTCATTTTTTAAACTTGCAAGTGAATTTTCATTCATTGCAGTTCCTTCAGAATAAACTGGCCAGGTATGCATAAATCCTCTTTCTGGATTTGATATAACTTCATTTGATATTTGATAAGTTATATTATTTGTCATGTTTTCTTCAGGGATTACTACATTGTCTTTCTGACAACCAACAGTAAAAAGTAGAAGAAAGTGTACTATGAAATATTTCATAAATAATAATTTAAATTAATAACTGTCTTTTATCCAATTATATGATTTTCTATTGATCCAATTACCTCTAGTAAAGTCAGGAAAATCTTGAGGCTCTCCATTGTTCTCAATAGACAATTCAGAAAGTGGTGTAATTGCACTCCAAGCAGCCGCATCATAAGCATCCATAGGAGGAGCAATATTTAGTTTAGCTGATTCTATAAAGGCATGTATTACAAAGAAGTCCATACCTCCATGACCTGACTCTGATGCCAATTCTCCATATTTTTCCCATAAAGGGTGATCATATTTTTTTAGCCAATCATCTGCGGTATCCCATTGATGTGGGTCAGATTTTCCTTCAATATAGATTCTGTTACCATCATCTTCCCATAATCCGTTTGTACCTTGTACTCTAAAACCTAATGAATATGGTCTTGGTAAATTACAATCATGGGTAACAATTATAGTTTCCCCATTAGTAGTTTCAATAGTAGATGTTATTACATCTCCTTGTTTGAATTTTAACTTTGCATTCGGATGGTTTTCAACTGCGTTTTTAACTATATAATCATGTAGACCAACGGCTTTACTGGCATTTGAAGTTAAAGACATAAACCTATTACCTCTGTTAATATTACACATAGCTGCAATTGGCCCGATACCGTGGGTAGGATAAACATCTGCATTTCGCAATAATGAATGTTGGGTTCTCCATTTAGATTCTGAGATACCTTTATCTCCGAATTCAACTCCTTTGCCATATGCTGTTTTACCATCATTAAATTTTACATGCCTAAGGTCATGTTGATACCCACATCTAAAATGTACAGTTTCTCCAAAAACATTTTGTTTTACCATGTTTAAAACTGCCATTATATCTCTACGATAATTTACGTTTTCTAAAAGCATTAAATGCGTTCCTGTTTGTTCATGAGTATTTACCAAATCCCAACATTCTTCCATGGTATTGGCTGCCGAAACTTCTAAGCCCGTATATTTTCCGGCTAACATGGCATCCTTAGCCATTCTAGTGTGCCATAACCAAGGCGTAGATATTACAACTGCATCCACGGCTTTTAAGTTTAAAAGGTTTCTGTAATCGAAATCATTATTGCCAAAAACTTCAGGTTTTTTAAGACCCGCTTTGTCAAGTGCATCTAGTGTTAATGAAATTCTTTTTGGGTCTATATCGCAAATTGCAGTAATTAAAACATCATCCCTCAATAACAAATTATTCAAATGATTTGTGCCACGTAGACCTACTCCAATCATTCCAATTTTTAATTTATCCACAGACTGATTCATCCCGAAAGTAAATCCCGGAAGTAAGGAAATTCCTGCTCCTGCTATTGTGGTTTTTTTAATAAAGTTTCTTCTAGAATTCATTTTATAAATTTGCTTTATTGAGTTTATATTTTTTTTCATTGAAAAGTGTTTCCATTTTGCTATTTCAACTATTAGAAAGAATCATCATTCACAAAGTTTAGTAAAAAAAGAATGATGATTCATAATAAACTAATTATACCCCGAATTTTGTTTAAACTCTCCTTTACCTTCACTAATTCTAGCTAAAGAAAAGGGAAATAATTCTTTGTATGGAGCACTTTCACTAGCAACTCCATTCAAGTTATCTGCGTGTTCTGTATATTTTCCATGTCTTATTAAATCAGAACGGTATTGTCCATTTTCACACCAATATTCATGTGATCTTTCTAAGAGAATCATTGTATTAAAAGCATTTACATCGGCATAATCAGCTAATAAAATGGGATCTAAAGTAGCTCTTTCTCTTACTATATTTACTAAATCAATAGCTTCTTGAGTCGGAACTCCCGTTTTATTAGTAAGTGCCTCAGCTTTAGATAACAATACATCTGCAAATCTATAAACTATGATATCAACAGTTGTTATTCCTGAATTACGGTCTGCATCGGCAGCTATTTTTAAAGGAATAGGACCCATTTGCATTACAGTACCAGGATTATCTCTATTATAAGTAATACCATCAGTACCTACATATTCAGCAATCAAATTTGTTTTTCTAATATCATTTGGTTCAAATGAATCGTAAAAACTCCAAGAACTTTGAATGGTGCTCCACCCACCTCTACCGGGATAATTGCTAGGCAACACCATTAATTGCCATTGGTTTTCACTAGTACCGGCATAATCTGCTGGGACAGCAAAAATTACTTCTTTACTATCTACAGGGGCTTCTACATCCCATAGACCAACATAATCACTTTCTAATTCATAATGATTCATTGCGATGATTGCATTTGCTTGTTCTTCTACCTCAGCCCATCTTTTTTCATGCAGATATAATCTTATTAATAGCATTCTGGCCATCCCTTGACTAAATCTTCCATAATTAGTGTCGCCAGGTACTTTTAAATCTGACGCTGCAGCCAATAAATCTTGTTCTATAAAGCTAACCATTTCGTCATGAGACAATCTTGCTAACGGTGCTTCTTGTAGTGGATTTTGAAGTATTTCTAGTGGAGCCACTACTAAGGGTCCATACATATCAAAAAGTTCATAACTTAATAATGCTCTTGCACATTTAATTTCCGCTATACCTTGCTTTTTAACATTTTCATTGACACTAGATTGTTCAATCCTATCTATACTTAAGGTCATGCTACTTATCTTATTATAAAACACATCATAAAAACGAGTAACCCCTGCCGTTGAAGTATTGTAACTATGTAGTGTTGCATTTTGCTGTATTCCATACGCCCCTTGAAGAATTTCTGTAGTTGCGTCTAGAATAAACATAAGTCCATTTTCTGAAGTAGTGTGAATACCATTTGACCATGCCCCTCTCAAAGGATAGTAAGCAGCAACAACTAACGCTTCTACATCTGCTTCAGAAGCAGGGAAAATACTTGGGTTTATTTCATCATAATTTATTGATTCAAGTTCATTATCACATCCTGATGATAATACTATAAATAATCCTATAAGAAATAGTTTTAAATTTTTCATATCTTTATTTTTTTAAAATTTTAGATTAATACCTAATGTAAAGGTCCTAACGTTTGGATAGGCTGCAACTAAATTGTTTGGGTTCGAATTTGTATTCTCTAATCGTCTATCATAACCATTTGTTTCAGGATCAACTCCATCAAAAGGTGTAATAACAAAAAGATTCTGAGCATCTAATTTGATCGCTGCACTAGACAAGTATTTTTCTACCCATTGACTTGGTAGATTATATGATAATGAAACATTTTGAAGCCTAATAAACCAAGCGTCTTGCAAGAAGAAATCTCCTGAATCATATCTTGAAAATCCAAAATGAGAAGCGGGTCTTGTAGTAGATGGATTTTCCGGGGTCCATCTATCATGAATACTTGACAGTGCATTTCGTCCATTAGTAGCAACTCCTACGGCGGAAACACCTAATACAAAATCCGTTTGATCTACTATTTTTCTTCCAAACATTCCGTTAAAATGAAAATTCAATTCAAAATTCTTATACCTAATCATATTGCTAAAACCTGCAATAAAATCAGGATCAGCAGATCCGAGAAGAACAATATCTGCTTCATCAATAATTCCATCTGGAGCATTCGTTTTTATAAATCTACCATTTTCATCCACTATAGGATCACCAAAAGCATCTCTTGAAAACCCGTTAACATCTTTTAATTTAATTTGTCCTGGAAAAAGATCAGGTTGTGCAACAACCGTTTCGCCAGCTTGCATAATGCCATCAGACAAATAAGAATACTGGGCACGTATAGGATCTTGATCACTTTGGTAAATTGCAGGTTTAAAATCTGGAGCTCTTTCTTTCCATCTATCTTTAAACTTTGAATAGGTCAAAGTACTTTTCCATTTAAAATCTTCAGTATTAAAATTTAACGTACTTAACGTTAACTCAACACCTTTACTTTGGGTACTACCAACATTGGCCCAAACTGTATTTACTTCATTATAAGAATTAATAGGTTTTAAATATAATAGGTCTGAAATTTCTTTGTTATAAACTTCTAAAGAACCAGAGATCTTTCCTGAATACAATTCAAAATCAAGCCCAATATTCGTTTCCTTTGTAGTTTCCCATTTCAGATCAGGATTTTCCAATCTAGATGAAAATACACCAATTAAAATTGATTCATCAGGGTTTAAATATGCAGGTTGAGCATAATATGCTGCAAAAGCATTCCCGCCAATATCAGCATTACCTGTTTCTCCATAACCAATTCTAACTTTCAATTGAGAAATTTTATCATTAATATTGGTCATAAATGGCTCTTCTGACACATTCCATCCAATTGCAACAGAAGGAAATAATCCGTATTTATTGTTTTTAGCAAAAACACTCGATCCATCTCTACGCATAGTAGCAGTTAAAATATATCTATCTTTATATACATAATTTAATCTTCCAAAATAAGAAATAAGATTATTCTCTGATTTTGATGAACCTACAACTTTCGTTCCTGCTCCTGCATTCATATTATTCCATAAAAATGCATCTGTTATAAAATCGCTATTCCCAATTGAAGAACCTTCTGATTTAAAATCTTGTCGTGAATACCCTAATAATACATTTAAATTATGTTTTTCTTTTAAAATGGTTGCGTAGTTTAAAGTAAAGTCAAATAGTTTATCATTTTTTTTCTGAGATGCAATTGATGCTCTACCATTTTCTAATGCTCCCCATAAAGTAGTTCTTGGCAAGTATGTATTTCTACTACTATTACCCTGATCTATCCCACCTTGAAATCTAGCTGTTAAACCTGTAAATGGTTTTAATTCAATAAAAAAATTGGTAAGCGTTCTGTCAATCAAGCCTTCATCAGAAATGGTGAGAAGCGAAAACGGATTTGGCTCTAGTGCATTATCCGGATTTATAGGATAATTTCCAAACTCATCAATAGCTCCAATGTGAGGTCCATATTGTAAAGCCGATCTTATAATTCCGGAATTTTCAAATTGATCACCTCCTAATTGACTATTCTGATTGTTGATTCTACTCAAAGACATATTCATACCAAAGCTAATATATTTATTAATTTTTTGATCTAAATTAAATCTCAACGAGGAGCGCTCAAAACCAGAATTCTTAAGAACTCCGTTGTGTTCATATAAATTTCCAGATAAATAATATTTAGTGGTCTCTGTACCTCCTCTTAATGATAAATTATGTTGCTCAATAGTTCCATCTCTCATAATTAAAGAAAGCCAGTCTGTACCTTTGCCTGCATTTCTGATTTGATCGTCAGAATAAAATCTTGAAAAAGGGATGCCATTTACAGGATCTGCAATAGCTTCTTCCAGGGTTCTATCACTATAAGGAGAAACTCGATTGGTAAATGTCCAATTTTCGTAAGCCGCATCATTTCTTAGTTGCATCCATTCGGATAAATTTAACACATCAAAGCTATCATTATAGGATTGGATAGAATATGATGATGAGTAATCTACTTGTACTTTACCCGCTTCACCTTTTTTTGTTGTAATTAAGATAACTCCATTAGCAGCTCTAGCCCCATAAATAGATGTGGCACTGGCGTCTTTTAATACAGCAATAGATTCTATATCATTAGGATTGAAGGAGTTCAAAATTCCTTGTGTACCACCATCATATCGATTCCCTGTATTTGGCTGCTGAAAATCTGAAATAGGGAAACCATCTATTACAATCAAAGGTTGATTACTGGCGTTAATAGAACCTGCTCCTCTAATTAATATATCTAAACCTCCACCCGGTTGAGCACTATTTTGCACAATTTGTAAACCAGCCGCTTTCCCTTGAAGCACATGAGCAATTGACGGTGTTGATGACATTACTAATTCGTCACTTTTTACAGTTGAAATAGCACCTACCAAATCTCTTTTTTTCTGAGTGCCATAACCCACTAAAATAACTTCTTCTAAACTATTTGTATCCGGCTCTAATTTAACGTCAATTTTAGTTTTATTACCAATTACCACTTCTTGTTCAACATATCCTACAAAAGAAAATAACAATGTAGTTGCATCTGTAGGAACGACAATACTAAATTCACCATTAAATCCTGTAACCACGCCAACAGTTGTTCCTTTAACCAACACTGACGCACCGGGTAATGGTTGATTTGTTTCATCTGATACAACACCTGTTATGGTTACCTGTTCTTGCTTAGACTGATCAATAGATTTATATTCAATTATAGCTATTGTTTTAGTGTTGCTCTTTACTGCAACAATGTCTTTAGTATTTAATGAATATACATTCATTTTAAATAAAAACATTATCAATAACAAGGCTATAAACTTTAATCTTATATCAAATTCCAATCGATAGCAATTCTTATTATTTAACTTCATGAGTTTTTTCATAATTATGATTTTGAGTTAGTAGTTTAAATTTTTTACTCTGTCACTTTTTAGAATCGTAAAACGTTATTACACTTTACTGTTTCTTTTGGTCATTTTATGTTTATTATCATTTTGGATATCTATTTTTGCGTGTAACTAATTATTAAACTATTTGAGATATTTTTTATACTTATATTTTGACTATTAAAATTTCCATCTTACAAATGCTTCCATTGCTGAATAACTTGCTAACCCTAACTGATTATATAGAGCTGCAGTTTCTTTATTTCTATCTTCTGCTCTTTGCCAAAACTCTCTACTATCTGAGCCTTGAAATACTACTCCATCCTTTTGAGATTGATGCTTAAATATTCCCAGTCTTTTTTCTAATACTTGATCAGGGCTTAATGGCACAGCCATTTCTATCTCATCAATTCCCCATTCTTGCCATGCACCTCTATATAACCAAACCCAGCATTCATTCATAAATTCTTTTAATTTTAGTCTATTTATTGCTTCAAAAATAATATCCAAACATACTTTATGTGTTCCATGTGGATCTGCTAAATCTCCTGCTGCAAAAATTTGATGTGGTTCTATTTTTGAAATTAAATCTGCTACTGATTGAATATCCTTCTCACTAATTGGTTTTTTCTCAATTGCACCAGTTTCATAAAAAGGAAGTTCCATAAAATGAATTTGATTTTGAGATAGTCCAACAAAATCGCATGCAGCTTTCGCCTCACCTTTTCTAATAAGTCCTTTAATATATCTAACTTCAGGTAAGTCAACTTCGCTCGTTTTTTTATTCTTAAGAAATGTTATTGCTTTTTTAAAAATAATATCCGTCTCTACACTTCGTATTTCAAATTTTTCATTAAAATCGCAAACAAAATTTGCATATCTAACAGCTTCACTATCAGATACTGCAATATTTCCTGAGGTTTGATAAGCTACATGAACTTCATGTCCTTGTTGGTGTAATCTTATAAAAGTACCTCCCATGCTTATGATATCATCATCTGGATGCGGACTAAATATTAAAACTCTCTTTTTTGAAGGTTCTGCTCTCTCGGGTCTTTTGCTATCGTCAGCTCCAGGTTTTCCTCCGGGCCAACCCGTAATTGTATTTTGTAATTTGTTAAATATTTGAATATTGATATCATATGCAGGTCCGGAGTCTGCTAACAAATCGCTCATTCCGTTTTCAATATAATCTGCATCGGTAAGCATTAAAATTGGCTTATTTAAATGTAACGCCAACTCTAAGACAGCCTTTCTTATCAATTTATCAGTCCAGTTAATTTTTTCAACTAACCAGGGTGTATTGATCCTTGTTAGTTTTGAAGAAGCTTCTTTATCTAAAACAATTATTGCATTATTATGTTCTTGTAAAAACGAAGCCGGTACTTGATTAGTAACCATTCCTTCTACTGAATTTCTAATGATATCAGATTTACTTTCTCCCCAAGCCATTAAAATAACTTTTTTGGCTTCCATAATTTTTTTTACTCCTAATGTAATTGCTGTTCTAGGGGTATTACTTAAACCTAAAAATTCTTTACTAGCTGCAACTCTAGTGATATGATCTAATGCTACTAATCTTGTTTTAGAGTTTTGTAATGATCCCGACTCATTGAATCCAATATGCCCATTACCACCAATACCTAAAACTTGCAAGTCAATCCCTCCTAAAGACTCAATTTTCGTTTCATAATCACGACAATACTCTGCTATTTTTTCTTTCGACAGGGTCCCATCTGGGATATTATAATTTTCAGATAATATATCAACATGATCAAATAACAATTCCTTCATAAAGCGAACATAACTATGTACAGAATCTGGCTCCATCGGATAATATTCATCTAAGTTAAATGTGATCACATTTTTAAAACTTAACCCATCTTCTTTATGCATCCGTACTAACTCGGCATATAGACCTTTAGGTGATGACCCAGTTGCAAGCCCTAAAACACACGGTTTATTATGCTTTTGTTTTTCAATAATTAATAATGCTATTTCTTTAGCAATAGTTTTTGATGCTATAGATGAGTCTTCAAAAACAATAGTATTGATGTTCTCAAATCTTTTCTCAAAACCTGTCGCCTTATCTATATTACTTTTTAACATTATAATTTTATATTTTTTAAACTATTATTTTCTAGACCAACTTCTATATTTATGTCCTTTAAAGGCAAAAAATATGATCATTACATAGGCCGGAATTAATATTAAATATGCTATTTGATTTCCACTCTTCGCAGAAGATATAGTCTGGGCAACTTGGTTGGCAACATTTATATTATCTGCCCAATAACCGTAAAGCAAAGGAAATACTGCACCACCAATTATTGCCATAATAAGTAATGCACCACCCACTTTAGTATATCCCTGTAAATCTTGAAGTGCCATTGGCCAAATTGCTGGCCAACAAAGCGAATTGGCTAACCCTAAAAAAGCAACTAGCAAAATGACAACAGGCAATGCTGGAATACCTGGCAATTGTATCATAATAGATGGAGAAATTGATACAATTAACAGGACTATAATTAATCCTAAAAATCCAGATATTTTAAGTGCATTTACTTGAGAAATAAATTTTGGTATAAATAAAATTCCCAAAATATATCCTATAACCATTGCGGTCATTGTAAAGGAAGTTAGTTTTAAATAAAAATCATCATTTTCACCGTAAACACCTAATTGTTTCCCAAAACCTCCAATGGAATCTCCAGCCAAAACCTCTGCGGCCACATATAACATCAAAGTAATGACACCTAGAACTAATTGAGGATAACTAAGAACATCTTTAATTTGTTTAAAAATGCTTAAATGTGCAATGTGACCGTCTACGTCTAAATCAATTTCGGGTAGTGGAGAGAATTTAATAAGCACAGCTAATACAAGAATTATTAGACCCATATATATGTATGGAGTTTGTAATTGCAAGGCAAGAGCGTCTAGAGCTCCTGATTTAGATACATCATCAAGTATGGCTATTTTATCTTCAGTATAATCTGACATATTTGACAAAACCAATGCAGTCAATGCAAGTGGTGCAATAAAGCCTGCCAATTTATTAGCAATACCCAAAACACTAATTCTTGCTGCCGCACTATCACGAGGTCCAATTACAACTACATATGGGTTAGCAGCAGTTTGTAAAATAGCCAAACCAGTGCCCATTATAAATAAGGCAATTAAAAATATACTATAGGTTCTTACTTCGGCCGCAGGATAAAACATAAATGCTCCTAAAGCAATTACTACCAAACCTAAAGACAAACCATTTTTATAACCTACTTTTTCTATTAACCAAGATGAAGGAATTGCCATTACAAAATACGCAATATAAAAGGCAAAGGTTACAAAATAGGCTTGAGACTCGGTTAATTCACATGCCAATTTAAAAAAAGGTATTAACGGTCCGTTTAACCAAGTAACAAAGCCAAAAATAAAAAACAAAGAAGTTAAAATAACCATTGGAATCAATGTGCTATTTTCATTTTTCGTTAATAAAATTTTGGGTAGATTCATTTTATTATTCTTGTTACTTTAGATTATTTCAGTATTCCAACTAAAGTTTTCATATTGATTTTTTAAATATTCTTTTACCTCAACTATATCATCTTTTGCAGTTAAATCTGGAACATGTTCAGAAAAAGGTATACCTAGAATTGAATTCGGATAATCTTTAAGCATATTTAACAATGCTGATGGAAGTTCTTTTTCATTTCTTTCAGGATGTACAGGGCAATTTTTTAAATAAGGATATAACATTTCACCATCAAATTTAAAAGCATTCATACTTACTCTTAATTTACCGTCCAAATCTCTAAATTTTTCTAGATCATTAACCGGTGGTTTTTCTATAATATCGATTAATCCATTGGCTTTATTTAGTTTAGCCAAAGCAAATCTTGCTATTTTTTCTGAGGGAAATTTTAATGCAGCTCTATCATAACTAATTAATGCATTTGGACTCTTATTTTCTCTTAATTTAGCTAAGGCATTAACAGAGTATAAATTATCACTATTGCAAACAGTATATGATTGTTTATTCAATTCCGGATATTGATCTAAAGCTTGCAATAAAGCATCAGCCGTACCAAATGGTTTAATTCTACCCTCGGGAATATATTGTATTGCGAATGAAATACTTATCCCATTAAAGCTATTGTTTTTATCTTGGTGACCATAAAACTCTTTAAACAAACCTCCTTGATCACTAATTACAATATATATATATTTGTAGCCTGCTAATTTTGCATTATACAATAGATAATCAAGTATAGGCCTACCACTTGGACCTAATCCAATAAGTGCTTTACTTCTTACATTCGCTTGTGCTTTTTCTTCCTCACTTAATTTTTTTTGTAAAGATTCTTTTTTCATCCTTGACGAAGCTCCTCCAGCTAAAATGATCAAACTATTATGCATATCTATTTTTTAACTTTTTAATAAATTCTCACTCCAGAATCAACTGATACCCCATAAGCTTCTTTAGCACCCGCATCTAAAATAGCCTTAACTATAGAAGTCTCGTTTTCAGGTTCTGCTAAAACAACAATACTACCACCGCCACCAGAACCAACTATCTTAGCACCATAAGCCCCAGCGTTTAATGCCGCATCAATCATGTTGTCAATTTTTGGAACAGTAATTTTCAATAAACCTTTCAAAACAGTGTGATGTCCATTCATCAATGCTCCAATCTTTTTTAAATTGTATTCAGGTTTTTTAAATTCTTTTAAAGCTTCTTTCGTATAGAAATGGTTTTTAATTGAGGCTTCGAAATATGGAATCAATTTGGGTGGTAAACATTGGCTATATCGATTTAAATCTTTAACCTCAGCTTTACTTAAATCAAAATTTTTAAAATTATTTTTAACAATGTCTATTGCCTTTAAAGCATTTCCTTTTACCTTAGTTAGTAACCCTACTGTTTCTTTTGGCACACCAGAAACCCCGGTAATAAGTCCTGTTAATTTTGTATCTATAACACTACAAGAAAAAGGATGGGATGTATTTATATAGACAACATTCCCCACACCTATACTATAATGGTCCATCATACCCCCTGGCTCACCATGTTCTAGTACTTCAGACTCGTGCCCAATTTTTGAAATAAATTCTGGTGTTACCTCATTATCAACACCAAAGGCATTCACTAAAAAATTTATCCAAGCCATTAATAATGCTGAAGAACTTGAAGTACCAGAGTTGATTGGAATGTTTCCCAAAACAGTAATATCATATCCAATGTTTGGTACACACCCGTATCTCTTTAGTACTCTTAACGAAGAAGCAAAATAATCTCTTGATTTTAAAACAGGAAAAGTTTCATTTATATCAATTATTCTTTCCTCATTAATATCCTGCATACCTATTTTAAAAACTCCAGTATTATTTTTTACAGCTGTTAATTTTATATGTCTATTTATTGCACAAGCAATAACCGGTAAACCAAGATAATCCTGATGATCACCAAACAAACATGTTCTTCCTGGTGCAATTGAAATAATTGTTTTTATATTAGTTTTCACATTCATTTTAAAAATAAAAATTTGGAATATTGAGGCTAATGTACACGTAAGTTTTCAATTTACAAAGGTTTTTTGTAAAAAATGTGTTCGAACACACTAAAAAATGTGTTCGAACACATGAATTGCATGTTCTCGAGCACAACATTTTATTTATATAGTATCATTCATTATATTTGTCATATGAAAACTAAATACACCATTAAGGATATTGCAAATTTGGCTGGAGTGTCTAAGGGAACTGTAGATAGAGTGTTGCATAAAAGAGGTAAAGTATCACAAGATGCATTAGAAAAAGTAAACAAAATTCTAGAAGAAATTGACTACCAACCCAATTTGATGGCTAGAAGTTTAAAAAACAACAAAATATTTAGCATTTGTATATTATTACCTGATCCAAATTCTGATCCTTATTGGCTACCATGTATAGAGGGCATTCAGAACGCTAAGGCTGAATTTATGCCATTTAACATATCACTTGAAACATTTTTCTTTAACCCTGAAAGCACAAAATCATTTTTAGAAATCAATTCGATTATAATTAAAAAATCTCCCGATGCAGTATTATTAGTTCCTCTATTCTTTAAAGAAACCTTGAATGTTATTGAAAAATACAATGCCTCTAAAATATTAGTAACTACTTTTAATAATCAAATTCAATCAAAATCCATAAAGAGTTTTGTAGGTCAAGATTTAATTCAAAGCGGAAGAGTTGCGGCAAAATTATTAGATACAATTCTTAAGAAAGGAGATATTGCAATTGTTCATATTAATGAAGTATTTAAAAATGCAATACACATGCAGGAAAAGGAAAAAGGTTTCAGAAATTATTTTGAAGAAATTAATGGTTCTAAATATAAAATATTCACCTGTAAATTAAAACACCCTAGCTTTAAAAAGGACTTGATTGATTTTTTAGAAAATCACCCTTCAATTTCAGGAATCTTTATTACTACTTCAAAAGCATATCAAGTAGCTGAAGTAATCGAACAAATAGATAATTCAAAAATCACCATTGTGGGGTATGATTTATTAGATAAGAATATAAAATATATGAAAAAAGGAATTATCGATTTCTTAATTAATCAAAACCAAAAAAGACAAGCTTATCTGGGAACTATTGGGTTAATAGAGCATTTTATTTTCAACAAAGATATTTCTAACAAACTGCTACTACCTATTGACATAGTTAATACTGAAAATGCCAAATATTATACTGCATAATAGTGCTCATTACAATAAATTAAATATTCCGAAAGATGAAGGTATATGAAAATTTGGGACATTTGACTCAGGTTCAACCCAGGAAATCCATGTTGGCTCATATTTTAAATTATTCTTTCGATTATATTTTGCACGAAATACACCTACCTCAATTCTATTATCATGAATCAGGTCTAATTGTTTCAAATAGTCAATACCAATTGATCCTTCAACAACAAAACCATCTTTGCTAATATTAGACTTTACTTTCAAATCTTTCGTTGAAAAATCCCAATCAAATTCAAAATTTCTATTAGGAAAAGCCTTAAAATCCATAATTCTAGCTGTCGGGTCAATTTCTAAGCAATAATACGGATTCAATCTATGGTCACTTCTAAAAAAAAGTTCAACTCTATCTGAATTTCCAATACTGTTAAAACTGCTATCAGTCTTATCAATATAAATTGATGTGTCACCAACCTTAAATTGAAAAAACAAATTCTCTTTATCCCATAAAGCTCTAAATTCAATATTTTTAATGGCATCTTTACTCCAAGGGCTATTAAAATCTATAAGGGTATTAGCTCTACTCCAAAGTACATCATCTCCATAACCATTAATATTTAATTTTTCTTTTTCAATTTGATTAACTTTAAATTCTTTCATCTTCAATTAACTTACTCTAAAGTACTTTTGTAGTTATTAATATTTTTTATCAAAAATATAATATCTTAATGTATAAATATCTTTAATATACTGAAATTTGGTATTTCTTATTTATTTTTATCTCTATCAATATAAAATACTCTAAATCAGTAAGTTATGCCCTCATAGAATTAAATTGTATAAAAGAGTTCAAGAATCACAGACATTAAAAGCCTTGTCTAAAAAAATTAACTACTCAATTAAATAAAAAGGTATCTTTGACAATACACCATTGATGTTAATTGGTTAAGCCTCTCAAAATAAAATCAAAATGAATGCAATACGTACTATAATATTTATTTCTATAGGATTTTCAGTTTTAATTTCTTGTTCAGAAAGAAAAAAAGAGGTTAAAACTCCAACGCGACCAAATATACTATTTATCATGGCAGATGACCATGCCTACCAAGCACTTAGTGCTTATAGTGATCAGTTGATTAAAACACCTAATATAGATAGAATAGCTAATGAAGGTATGCTTTTTTCGAATGCCTGTGTTACCAATTCTATCTGTGCACCTTCCAGAGCCACGATTCTTACTGGAAAACACACGCATATTAATGGCAAAATTGACAATAAAATGCCTTTTGACACTTTACAGGTTACTTTCCCTCAATTGTTTCAAGAGGCAGGATATCAAACCGCAATGTTCGGAAAATTGCATTTTGGCAACAATCCTAAGGGTGTGGATGAATTTATGATCTTACCTGGTCAAGGAAACTATATTAATCCTGATTTTATTACCAATAACGGAGATACTACAATTACCGGTTATGTAACAGATATTATTACAGATTATACAATCAATTGGTTGGATAAAAAACGAAACCCGGAACAACCCTTTATGATGATGTATTTACACAAAGCACCGCATAGACCTTGGTGGCCAAGCCCAGAAAAATTCAAGGAATTTACAAAGAAGACATTCCCAGAACCTCAATCTTTATTTGATGATTATAAAAATAGAGGCACCGCAGCAAAGACTGCTGAAATGAATTTGCTCACGCATATGATGTATGAACACGACAGTAAAATAAGACCTGAAACTATAGCAAGCATGGGTAAGGTAACACCTGAAATTGTTGAATATAAAAATGGCTTTTACGGACCGTACGGACGTGCAAATAAAGAACAACGCGCAAAATATGACCCCATATTAGATTCCATAAATGACTATTTTAAAGCGAATTGGAAAAATATGGATGATAAAGAAAAAATGAAATGGAAATACCAGCGTTATATGCAAGACTATTTAGCAACTATATCATCGGTAGATGATAACGTAGGAAGGGTTTTAGATTATTTAGACGAAAGTGGTTTGGCTGAAAACACCATAGTAGTGTACACTTCTGATCAAGGTTTTTACCTTGGTGAGCACGGCTGGTTTGACAAGCGTTTTATTTATGATGAATCGTTTAAAACGCCATTGTTAATTCGTTGGCCTAACGAAGTCAAGGCAGGAACTACAAATGATGAAATGGTTCAAAATCTTGATTTTGCTCAAACTTTTTTAGAGGCTGCACAAATAAAAGCCCCTGATGATATGCAAGGTGAAAGTTTGATTCCTTTACTCAAAGAAAAAAAGAATGCCTGGAATAGAGATGCCGTTTATTATCACTATTATGAATATCCTTCTGTACATATGGTAAAAAGACATTATGGAATTGTAACCAAAGCATATAAACTGGCTCACTTCTATTATGATGTTGACGAATGGGAATTATATGATCGCAAAAGAGATCCTCAAGAAATGAATAATGTTTATAATGATTCTTCATACTCAGACATTGTAAAAGAACTCAAAACAAAACTTACGGAGTTAAGAGTTAAATATAAAGATTCTAAGGAGCTCGATCAAAAATATATTGAAATAACCAAATAAAAAGAATTGGCCCATTTTACAATCAAATTGTTATTGCTTAGGTTAATTTTTTAACTTAAGCATTAAATTTTCAGCCATTCTATTGTCGAAATCTCCTTTTCGGGATCTTTCAGAATTCGCTATTTGATCGACCAATACTTTTATTTCTTCTGTATCTATGTTTAAGGCATCAATAACATTCAAGGCATTGGTTATAGCAAAATGATTTGAATACAATTCCTTATTACTTACCAAATCATCTTTTTTCATTTTTGGAAGCTCAATAATTTTAGTCAGCGTTTTTATAGATTTTTCTTTTTCTCCTAGATAAAATAATGCCTCTGCAGCTGCAATGCTAACATTTAAGGATTCATCATTAAGTAATTTAATCAATTGTTCTTTGGCTAGATTTGCTTGTGATTTTAAAATCGCACATCCCGTTGCTGCCCAGTATCTAACAACCGGCTCTGAGTTACTTAACCTTTCCAATAAAATATTAAGATGCTCTGGTTTCCCTTCTGTGGCAATATTTGCGGTTTCCACAACCAAATCATATGGAAACTCTTCACTTCTAACAAAATCATATGGCGTAGTCTTTACTGATCTTTTAATCATCTCAGCTTCAGGTACAAAACCTAAATCTTTAGTAGTTATAAAATGATTTTGCATGACTTCCCTTAATCGTTGAAGTTCTTTTTTATAAAGTGTTTTTTCAGCTAAGTTTACTGTATTATCTGGGTCATTAGTAATATCATATAATTCTTCTACAGGTTTTGGTTGCCAGAAAGCGGCTTGTTTTTCGTTACAATTCCCTTCTTGATAAGCTTTCTCCCAAGAATTAATAGAATTGGCTTTCCAGAGGTATTGTATTCTACCACCTGAAATTCGGTGAGGCATATAATTTCTAATATATCTATATTTTTTATCTCTTACAGTTCTCACCATATCATAACGCTCGTCCATTCTTCCTCTAAATCCAAACGCGTAATCATTTTTAACAGTATCTGTAATAAAAGATTTGCCTTCTAAATATGCAGGCCCTTCAATACCTGCTATTGCTAATATTGATGGTGCTAAATCCACAAAACTAATCATCTGATCTGTTACACTTCCCATTTTATGATTTACATAATCTTTGTATTTCTCTGGTACGTGTAATACAAAGGGAACTCTTAAGCCGGAATCATAAACAAATCGCTTGCTTCTTGCCAATACACCGCCATGATCACTCATATAGATAATTATAGAATTATCCCAATAACCATCTTCTTTAATTTTATTGATCACAACACCCATTTCTCTATCCATCAAGGTCATACACACATAATATTTTGCCCAATCACTTCTCATTGCTGGAGTATTGGGATGGTAACTAGGTAAATTAACGGCATTGGTATCAAATTTAGCAGCATCCCACCAAGCTTTCATTTCAATAGAATCAACCTCATGAGCCGCCATAGTTTCACTATAATACTTGAAAACATCATCATCCGGATGAATTTTACTTTCATGGCTCATCCATGTATTATACATCATAAAGAATGGCTGAGTATCCTTTTTACCTATCAATGCATCTTTCCACCCCCACCAATCTGTAACATCCCACACACTATCTTGATCAACAGTATTATAATCCTTTTTTACTCTATTTGATGTAAAATATCCTTCCTTTTTTAGATAGTAAGGAAAAAATTTCATAAAATCAGGAGATGGATTTTCACTACGCATATGTTGGGTACCCATACTGGTAGCATACATTCCACTTATAATAGTTGAACGTGAAGGAGCACATACCGGTGCATTGGCAAAAGCGTTTATAAACTTAATGCCACTTTCAGAAAAGTTATCTAAATTAGGTGTACTAGCTATAGTATCACCATAACTACCAAGAAACGGACTATTATCTTCACTAACCAGTAAAATTATATTTGGTGGTTGAAGTTTCTGAACTTCTTGATGCTTACAACCTTCAATAAAAACTAGTATTGCAATTAAACCTATTTTATATATTAATTTTATTGAAAAGACTTTAATTATTTTCTCAAATACCATCTTACTCATTTTAAAATTTTTAACACTAAAATATACTACTTACGTATATTGAATATATTACTACCGCTTTTTAATGCATATGACTGTCCGCTATACTCAAAGGAACCGCTCATATGCTCAGGCAAAATTATGATTGCTTTTAACTTTCTTCTTTTTACTTCATATTTTACAGAAATCCTACCTTTTGGATGAGGTATAGCCGCCTCTAATTTAGTAAGTTTACCTAAATGTGGTGTTATATTTACGTGATTAAAACCAATATCTTTTGGATTGATACCACTGACTAAACTGAGTAAATAGTAAGATGGATGTGCACTCCAGGCATGACAATCGGAACGATCATGCGAAGCAAAACCTGTTTCTCCTACTGTGGTATGTCCTCTTTCTATGAATTTATACCAAAAATCTAAGTGTTCTAAAAATAAATTTTCCTGCCCGGTTTTTTGCATCGCTTTAAACAAAAAATAAGAAAAATAAGAACTCGCATATTCATCAAATTCTTTATAGTCTAGAATTCTTTGTAACAAATCCTTTTGTTCAGATAATGGCACAACATCGCACAGGATAGCCAATAAATTGGTATGCTGCGAAAATATTTTTTGATTGGGATAATCTGTAAATAGCTTTGTGGTCTTGTCCCAACTACTAGCTAAAACAGCCGCTTTAATTTTCTCTGACTCTTGTTGCCAATTATCGGCCTCATTGGTTAAACCCATTTGTTGATAAAGACGAACCACACAATCTAAAGTATGTGCATAATAAAGTGATAGCATGGTAGAATGTACAATTTCATCTCTATTATTTTTTCTTGGAATGTTTCCTTTAGAAATACTCCAATCCATAAAAACATTAGATTTTATAGCTCCTAAAATTCCTATTTCCTCATCCATATGACGATGGAAAAAACCCAATACACCATCAATATCAGAGGTAAATTGTTTTATATATTCAAGATCTCCTCGCATATAGTAATAATCATGCAGGCTTTGGATCCAAGCTAGAGACCAACCTGCCATGTCAAAATCGAAACGAGAAGGATAAGCTGATTTAAATAAACCCGTCTCTTTATTTACGGACTGCGGATAGAGCCTCATAACCTCTCTAAGCAACCTATCATCAGTTGAATTATAGGTAGATAAAGCCGCAATAGGCCTGTTATCTCCACCATAACTTAATTGCTCGTAATACGGTGTATCATAATAGGTTTCTCCAGAACACATTTGCAATGTTCGTTGACCCATGTCAAATATTTCATTAAGTTTTTTATCATTTGAACTAAAGGTTGCCATTTCTACGTAAGGGTATCCTGAATATTCATTCTCATAGGACACTATTTCTAAAGGCTCTTCTTTGGTTTCAATTTCAAACTGTACATACCTACCTGTTCTTTTCCATAAAGGTCTGAACATTCGATTATTACCACCATCTGGATAAAAAACATCCCATACCCCAAACATTATCTTTCCTTGCACTGAATCTCGATGGGCCTTCATATTAACAGCCTCGTACAATGCCTCAGCATATTTTATTTTAATAGAGCTACCCTTTCCTTTATTTACTAATAACTCGGGATAACCCATGGTCAGTACTTCATAATCTAATAATATAGTTGCTTTTTTATTGGCAGGAATAGATATTATTTCCTTTCCTACTAAAAATTCCTCCGATACGACTACCCCTTCTACTTTACGGATAGCCATTGGTTTTTCTCTATGACTATCCATAAAAGCAATATTTCTAGGCACTAAATTCCACGGTGCATCTCCGTCAAAGGATAATTGTTCTGCATTACTCCATTTACTGTCATCAAATGATAACTGTTCCCAATTCCAAGGATGTTTTTTGCCATTGACATTATCACCCGGACCACAAGCATAATATCCATAAAACCAACGTTCTTTAAAAAGCATTTCATAATATGAAACGGGTTGATAAGCTTCATTTTTTAGGGTTTTCCATGTACTATTGGTTTCTATATTCTTGAATTCATTATTTTCAGTACTCATAAAAAATGCCGTTTGCACAGATAGCAAAGACATAGGCTTATCTTTCCCAGCATTATAAACTAAAACTGCCAATATATTTTTACCTGACTTCAAATAAGGTGCAATATCAACAACATCATATTTATAGGTTTTAAGATCGCCCTTTGCCGGCCCATAACTAACACGCTGCCCATTTACAAAAAAGTGGTATCTATTGTCCGCAGAAAGATGAACTAGAAGATTGTTAGGCATCTCTTCAATACTGAAAGATTTCCTAAAATGATACACTCCATAGTCAGTAACACTATCCGTTGGATAACTTATCCAAGGGGCGTTGTATTTTTCTTGTGCTAAGAAAATTGAAGGGCTACAAAACATTACAAATAGTAGTAATCTTAAAAAATTAGATGTCATCATTTACAATGGGTATTAATATTAAATAACGTGAGTTCGACATAA
>DEIV01000020.1 GCA_002352665.1 Flavobacteriaceae bacterium UBA2765 | reverse complement strand
TCTTCTGCCTCTGTGGCTTCCGTTTTATTTTTTACTTCTTTACATGCAACTACTGACAAGCCAATAAACAGAATTGCTGTTAATTTAATAATTTGATTTTGTTTTAGCATTTTCATAATATTTTAGTTTTAAATTTAGAGATACAAATTTATAAAAGAAATGGTCTAATTCGTTATTGGGGTTATAATAATTTATTAAATTTTAATTTAATAGATTTGTAAACAACCATTATAATGATAAAATGTTAAGATTGATATTTTTATTACTATTATTCATTCCCGAATCAATTACAGCTCAAGAGATTGCAATTTTAAAATATAAGGGTGGTGGAGATTGGTATGCCAATCCAACTGCTGTGCCTAATTTAATAAAATTTTGTAATACAAACATTAAGACAACCATTAAAGAAAAACCCGAAAATGTTGATGCAAATAGTGTTGAAATTTTCAATTACCCTATCCTATTTATGACGGGACATGGCAATGTGTTTTTTGATGACAATGACATTGATAATTTAAGAAAGTACTTAATATCGGGAGGTTTTTTACATATTTCTGATAACTATGGATTAGATAAATTTATAAGACCAGAATTAAAAAAGATATTCCCTAATTTAGAACTCCAAGAAATTCCTTACAATCATCCTATTTATAATCAAACCTATACGTTTAAAAATTTACCAAAAATACACGAACACGATGGAAAACCACCTCAAGGTTTTGGTCTTTTTTATGAAGGTAGATTAATTTGTTTTTACGATTATGAAAGTGATCTAAGCGATGGTTGGGAAGATGAGGAAGTACATAACAACCCAGCATCAGTTAGAGAAAAAGCTCTACAAATGGGTGCGAATATTATAGAGTATGTTTTTAAAAATTAATACAAATGAAGTATTAGACAGCCTAAAAATTAATTTTGACACAGAGGAGCTCTGGGTCTTAAATATTACTTTGGCCATTATTATGTATGGGGTTTCTTTAGGAATATCCGTAGACGATTTTAAACGTTTATTTAAAAACCCAAAAATTGTATTGGTTGGTATTTTTTCTCAGTTTATATTATTTCCTTTAATTACTTTTATGTTGATAAACATCATCAACCCCTTACCTAGTATAGCCCTTGGTATGGTCATGGTTGCCGCTTGCCCGGGTGGAAATATTTCTAATTTTATGACACAGCTTTCTGGAGGAAATGCTGCGTTATCTGTTAGCCTTACAGCTTTTGCCACATTAGTAGCTGTATTGATGACACCAATAAATTTGGCATTCTGGGGTAATATGTATGAACCAATAGCTAAAATATTAAGAACTGTAGAATTAAATCCTTTTGAATTGGTAAAGTTGGTAACATTAATTCTTGGCATACCTTTAATGTTAGGTATGTTAACACGTAAAGTAAATTCTAATTTTGCAAATAAACTCTCCAAGATATTGAAACCTATTTCCATTATCATCTTTTTAATATTTATCGTTATTGCATTTTCTCAAAACCTCGATATATTTATGGAGTATATCCATTATGTATTCTTCTTAGTATTATTACATAATTTCAGCGGATATATAGGTGGATTTTATTTTGCTAAGACCATGAAGTTATCTTATAATGATCAAAAAACGTTGGCTCTTGAAACCGGAATACAAAATTCCGGATTAGGATTACTTCTGGTATTTACCTTTTTTGAAGGCTTGGGTGGTATGGCATTATGTGTAGCCTTTTGGGGTATTTGGGATATTGTCTCAGGATTAGGACTCGCTTATTATTGGTCTAAGAAAACAGCTAAAATTTCTACGCAATTTTGAAAAATATTTGGTATCAGTTTATTAAAATATATATAAGCACTGGGCTTTACTTTTTTTATAAAAAAATAAAGGTGGTAGATGTAGATAACATCCCTAAAAAAGGAGCTGTATTATTGGTTTCTAATCATAAAAATGCATTAATTGACCCCTTAATTATTGCCACAACGATGCAAAGGGACATTCATTTTTTAACCAGAGCTAGTGCTTTTAAAATAAAAGCTGTGTATTGGTTTCTCTCTACGTTAAATATGTTGCCAATTTACAGAATGAGAGACGGAAAAGAGACCTTAGCCAAAAATGAAGCTATTTTCAATGCCTGTTTTGATATTTTAAATGCCAACAAGTGTCTATTGATTTTTCCTGAAGGCACACACGATATTAAAAGATGGGTAAGACCTTTAAGTAAAGGTTTTACAAGAATAGCCTTTGGCGTTTTTGAAAAATATCCTGATATCAATTTACATATTGTCCCTGTTGGCCTTAATTATACAAATGCAACGAATTTTGCAGAAAGTGTATCGGTCTATTATGGAAAATCTTTTTTAGCCAATGATTTTTATAATAAAAATGATATAAACACCTCAACACTACAATTAAAAGAGGCTGTTAGTGAAAAATTAAAAGCACTTACTACTCATATTGATATTGAAGATTATGAAAATAACATTGCACAATTGGGAGATGTAGATTTTTTGAAACCAAAAGAGGTTAATCAAATGATCAAAAATTTACCTAATACTGGGTCAAAACGTATTCTAAAGAATAAACCTTCTGTTTTTTGGAAAATCTTAAAATATATAATTGTGGTAAACAGTATTATCCCTTTATTAATTTATAGAGCCTTTAAACCGAAAATTAAAGAAATTGAATTTATTAGCACTACAAAATTTGCTATTGGGATTACTGCTTTTCCATTATTTTATTGGCTACAGAGTTTACTAATCAATCACTTTTTTGGAGGAATTATTGCTTTGACTTATTTCATAATTAGCATAATTTTGGTTTTGGTGACTGCTAAGACGAAGTGACACTTTTGCAACCAGTTAATTCAAACATTTTGTATAAATAGTGAATCTCAATAATTGTAATCGGGATAATAAATAATTTATCAATTCATACAACCCATATACAATTTTGTGTTTAATAAATATGCATTTGGTAAATGTTGTTGTATTATTTTTAATTGCTTTTCGGCATCTTTCATTTTATCTGTTATGTAAGATATTAAGGCAATAGTTTTATCATTTTCGTTTTCTGAATTTGTGTAAAAATTCAAGTATTCTAGACTTAAAAATGCCGTCGAATTATGCCGTCTAGGAAAATAATTGTCATAATAAATTTCACCATCAATACTTTTAACTAAACCTATAAAATTATTCTTTTTGTCATAACCTCTTTCTAAAGTATCAATTTTTACTCTTAGTAACTTGCTTATTTTGTACATATTACGTCTTAATTTATCATAATTTTGAGAAGTGTCAACAACAACAATATAAGCATTCATATAAGGTTGATTTTCAATTAAGGGATTGGTTTTTACAATAGTGATATCCTTAGAAATACCCAATTTAGTGGTCTCGTTTTTTTGTGTTAAAACCAATATATTTGCTTGTTCTTTTCTGTCTGTTTTACAAGATAATATCAACAGAAAGAGAAATAGGTATGGTATTTTTTTTTTTCATTTTAGTTTTATATTAATATCACACCATTTTTTTGTTTAGTCTAATTAATTGGTGTTATTATTCTTTATCTTTAAATAACGTATTAGTTGTTGCACTTTTTGGTTCATAATAAGCACCATAATCAATATTAAATAATCTAAAAATTTTGTAAATCATGTATCTTAACGAACTCTTCAAGTAATTCAAAATCAATGCCTTCAAATTTAATATCTTGTAAAGTCAAATGCATAATACTTCCATCGGAATAAATTGTTGAATTTTCTTATCCAAATTTATCTTTGTATTTTACTATGTAATTTTCATATAAACAGTTGTTATAGCAAGTGTAAAAGTGTTTATTGTCTATGGTTATGGACACCTTTTAATAAAATTAGTCTTTTAAAGTAACAGGTATATTATTATTTTTAGCATAAGGTAAGGCTACTTCTAACAAATTTTGAATTTTTGCATCTACAATCGGTAATTGTTCTTTCTCAAATTTAGCAATCGCATTATTAACTATACTATCATTTGCTTTTTCATTTAACAATTTTGCCATTTCTACATAGTCCGTTTCGTATCTTTCTTTAACAAAATTAAAAAGGTCTAACGAGCGATTTATCATTTCTTTGGTGTCGTTTGTAGGTTTTAATTCTTTTATTTTAGCAATATCATTTTCAATGCTTAACAATTTCCAAGTTTTTAAAAATTGCACACAATCATCAGTAATTACTGGTTTTCCATCAATTATACTATGCATCGAATTATTTTCTTTTGCCATTTTTATTTGGTCAATATCTACTTTTCCTAAAAGTTGAAATTGATTTATATTAAAAGTAGTTCTATCAAAATAATCTTCGGGTGTATAAAATGAGCAAGATTGTAGTATTAAAAATACGCCAATAGTTAAAGTGAATTTAGTTTTCATTTTTATTGTTTTAGTTTTCACCTCAAAGCTAACAAATAAGTGCATACTACAACTCCCTGTAAACAGGGTTTATAAATTCACTATAAACTGTGAAATAAAAATAGCCTTTTTATTATATTTTTGAGATGAATAAAACGTTTAATCATAATGACAACTCAAAAATTTAGATCTCCTATTCGATTTTTACTTTTATTTTCAACTCTTTTCATAGGTGTAATGCTGTATTTTATTAATAAAGAAATGAATTATTCTTATGGAGAAAATCTACCAAAAGAAGAATTCTATTTTAATTACGGGTTTATTGCTTTATTTGTAATTGCTATTATTTGGACTATAAACATAATGAGTAAAAAGATAACTATAGATAATACCAAATTAAAATTCACATCCTTTTTAAAAAATAATGAAATACAATTACAAGATATAAAAGGGTTTGTTGAACAGACATTTAATTATAAAATACTTGATCACAACAATAATGTACTCTCCACTTTTAAACATATTAAATTACTCAACTGGTTACAAGAAAATTTTGAAGATATAAATGTTACTAAAGCAATTAAAGAAGTCGAAAATTCATTAAACGATCCACGTTATGGAATTACCGAAAAAGAACGAATAGAAAATTTTAAATCTGCTGAAAAATTTGACACCACCTTAACAAGCATTGCAACAGTTTGCTTTTTTCTGTTACTACTTTTTCCGTTACCAAATAAAATAGTAGCCGCTGTTGGTTTGGCTCTAGCATTTCTTATCATTGCCTCTCTATTTTACTTTAAAGGAAAAATACGATTGGAACGCAAAACCTTTATGCCGTCCCTTTTTTGGGCAGGTATTTTAACCATACCTATTTTATTATATAATTCAATGCAATATGGTGGTTTTGAAAGTTTCCCTTCTGTTAAACTTATGCTATATATTGCTCTGGCTCTCACTTATTTATATATAATTGTTGTAGGTTTTAAAAAGTATAATTTTAAAACAATATGGATACCTTTGATTATCTTTTTTGGATTATCAGTTACATCTGCAATGACACTTAATATATTTTTGGATACTGATAAACCCAAAATTTATATGACACAAGTTGTCGATAAAAATTTATCACGTTCGTCAAAATCTACAACCTATACTTTGATTTTTTCTACGCAAAAAAAAATTAATGAAAAATCAAAAGTCAAAATTGATGTTTCTTATGCCAATTTTAATCGAGCTCAAATAGGCGATAAAGTTGAATTACACTTACATCAAGGTTATTTTAATAAAAATTGGTATGAAATCTATAAAGATGATAAACCCTTAAATGGAACAGCAAACCTATTTAGTTATTTAAAGTATAAAATTTTAAAATAGGAATAAAACATGACACTAAAAACTCTAATCTTAAAAATAGTAATTATTGTAGGTATCCTGATTACCTTCTATGTGGTCATACTTTATTTTTCAGTTGGAAGTGTTGAAACCGATATTTCTCAAAATACACCTTATGTAGAAGTAGTTGATAAAACCTATTCTACAAGACAATTATGTTATTTAGATAATGATGCGTTAATAGGTGAAAAGAACACTACTTATTCGCTTAGAATTAAAACAGATGGTAAACCTGAATATTATATAAAAATACCTATTGGTACAAAAATGCAAATTAAAAAAGCAATTAGTTCTTATTCACCAGTATCAGGTTACACTTCAGAATATCTCGAAGGAACAGTTTATATTAAAGAAATAGATAAAGAGGTGAAATTTCATTATTCTTGGCGTGATAAAATATACTCGTCAGATAAAAAATATTATTATGCATATGAATTAGCACCTTGGCAAGATAAAGCAATGCCCTTTAAATTCGATTTGGAAGGTAATAAATTACCTTACAATAAAGAAAGTGAGGACAAACTTTTAAAAGCTCATGAAACTTATTGGAAAATTTACCATAAAGCAGATCCAAATCTCAAACATATTTATGATATTGATTCTGTTTCTCATCTATCAAATGTAATTGAACTTTTTTATAAATTCAACTACTTTACCAATGCTGTTGATAATTTTGACGGTAACACTTCAAACAAGTCTTTTTGTTTAACAAATGAAGAAATAACGTTTTTAAATTTAAGCAGTATATATAATGATTTAGAAAATGTAAAAATCTTTCCTTTATCAAAGTTTGATGAATTCAAAGTATTCCATTCCTTTCTTTTTGCCTATGTTGTAGAAAATAAAGTGCTAGAAACCAGATTAATAAATTTCAATAATAATTATGAAATTATTGATCATATTGTTATTTATCAACTAATTTATAATAGTAAAAAACCTAGAATATATACCACAGGTATTAAAATCCAATTCGATGAGAGAGATTACAACATAAAAGGTAAAAACATTGTTCACCAAGTAATTGATACCCAAAATGGTTGGCAAACAGTAAATACTATTTTTAAAATTGAAGATAACGGAAAAATAACAAGATCAAAAGAATGACACACATTTATTGACTTATAAAAGGAGAAAAATATAAGGTAATAAAACGAAACTTTAGTATTGGCTCACTTCTTGCCCCTTATTTTATTGGCTCCAAAGATTGGCTATTAATCACTTTTGGAGTGGATATATTGCCTTGACTTATGTCTTAATTAATATTGTTTTTGTATTATCGATAGTTGCTAAGACGAAGTGACACAATTGATGAATATTACTCTTCAAATACAGCAACAGCTCTCACTGGAGAGCCTGTTCCGCCTCTAATTTTTAAAGGCAAGCCAATAAAACGAAAACGACCTTTATCAATTAAAAGATGAAGATTTATTAAATTCTCGTAATGTGTAAAACCTAATTCGCCACAAATATGATGTACTTCTTTGTTGGAAATATTTGGCACACCAGGTGACATAGTTTCTACGCCAAAAGCTGCTATTTTTTTATTTCCTAACCAACGAGCAGCCTCCGAAGTTATTCCCGGACCTTTACTCCAATTTTTACGACCATAAGTTTTTCTGAAATGATCTGTATATAGTAATACTGTATCTCCCTTCTTAATTTTAAGTCCTGTCTTTGCACATGCTTCTTCTATTTCTTTAGAACTGATTAATTCTTGAAGCACTTTATATGAAAAATCTAAACATATTCCTTCAGTATAAAACATCGACAGTGGCATTGTATCAATTGATTTCTCTTTATGTTCTCTAGCCATATGGCTTAAAGAATCAACATGAGTACCCGTATGCTCACCTAATTCTAATTTATAAACACTTGGTGTAATGGTATTATCATCTCTAATACCATCCCACTGTTCATGTGTGGCATATACGCTCATCTTAACTTCAGGCAATCCTTTAAATACAGGCATTCCAGAAAATATTTCTTGACTTAAATCAATTATTTCACTCATAATGATGTACTATATTAGAGAAATATTAGTTTAACCTTAAAAAGTAAATTGGAAAACCTAAAGAATCATCTTTTTTAATAATTCTAAAACCAAATTTTTGATATAATTTAACATTGCGTAGCGAAGCGGCATCAAGAATTACAGGTAATTGATTACCTTTAAAATGATGCATTACTTTTATAATTAATCGAGCAGCAGTACCTTTTCCATTAACTTCTTTTTTTGCTCCTAATATCATCGGACTAATGTATTGTTCTTTTGGATAATTTTTCTTGGCAACTTGCTGTCTCTTCAGCACTTTATATAAGCGTTCTATACCAATACATTTAACTGCTAATTGCACATTTAATTTTATAGTTTTAAAGGTGGTCTTTTCTTTATGACCATACTTAATTAACAAACAAGCTTTTTCATTATCAGAAATTAAAACTTCACCAAAAAGCATGGCTCTTTCAAACAAATATCCCATCAAGATTCGCATACGTTGCACCCTGTTTTGGTCTTGTTTTACAATTAAATTGATTGAATTTTCTTCTTTTTGAGGTTCAAAGGCAGAAGTTAAAATATCCACAACTAATTTTTTATCTTTAAGGTTAGCTCTTCTCAATTTTAAAAATACATGTTAATTATTCAACAATTGCATCTTGAACAATTTGTTGACCTATTGTTCTAATATTATACTTAACCATTCCTTTATTTTTGGCAGTAGGGTAAACGCGATTAGATAAAAACACATACACCAATTCAGTCTCTGGATCTGCCCAAGTATAAGTTCCTGTATAACCACTATGCCCAAAGCTATTTGGAGAGACACAACCACAAGTTGCTTTTTGTCTCTTATCTATTTGTGGTTTATCAAAACCTAAACCTCTTCGTACCTTTTTCTTTGCATAATATCTGGTATTGAATTTTCTAATTGTTTCCGGTTTAAAATAGCGTTTACCTCCATAATAGCCTTCTTGCATATACATTTGCATCATTTTAGCGACATCATTAGCATTGGAAAAAAGACCAGCATTTCCGTTTACACCTCCAAACATAGCAGCACCTTGATCATGTACATAACCACGTAATAATTGATTCCTAAAATATAAATCTCTCTCAGTAGGAACGATTAATTTGGCAGAAAAATTATCTAATGGGTTATAGGTTAATGTTTTTGCACCCAAAGGCTTATAGAAAAAAGAATTGTCTAGTACATCCATCTTTTGACGATAGGTCTTTTCAAAATAATCCTTGAAAAGATAAAAAACCAATCCGCTATACTTATATCTTTTTTTTGTTAATAGTGGAGAATCTACTATAGCTTGATACATACTATCTTTATAATCTGTTCTCAAATACAAATTTTTAGCCACCAACACCGAATACTCTTTAGAAGGTTTATTTCTATAATACTTTCTAGATGGTTTTTGTGTTATACTATCAATAGTTGCTAAGTAATACGGTATCCATGCTTGAAGGTTCGCATAATGAGATAAAGCCTCTTTTACTGTAATGTTTTGTTTATCTGTATTTTTTATTAATGGAAAGATATCACCAATATGACTATCAATAGTAAATTTACCCTCTTCTTCAGCTTTCATAATTAAAGGAAGACCTCCTAAAATTTTAGTGATGGATGCTAAATCATAAATATGATTGTTCTGTACTCTGGTTTCCTTTTTATCAGTATGATATCCAAAACTTTTTCTATAAACAATTTTACCTTTTCTGGCCACTAATACTTGTAAACCCGGTGCCATTTTAGATTTGATAATTTGTCTGGCCAAAGAATCAATACGTTCTAATTTTTTACTACTCATACCTATTTGCTCCGGTACTCCATAAGAAAGTCTATATAGATTTACGGAATTTATACCCGTTCCAACAGGAAAATCACTATGGATAGATACCGGCAATTTGCCTTTAGTTGACAATGCTCCGAAAATTTGCTGAGCAGAAACATCTTGAGCTATGGTACTATTTTGATAAGAAACAACAATACTTTCAATATTGGTAAACGTTTTGATATCAAGTAAACTATAGGCACTTGCAAAAACATCTAGTATTACACGTTTATTTCTGGCAATTTCTTGTAACCAAACCAATTCTTTATTAGTAAACTTATAACCTTTCCAGGCATTTGCATTTGATTTATGATATCCAATAATAACCAAATTATAAGGTTCTAATTTTTTAATGACATCATCTAGTCTTTTTCCAGAAATAACGTCAACTTGAGTATAATCATTTA